>NZ_JBFODS010000044.1:0-20975 GCF_040908445.1 Aeromonas sp. R10-2
ACCAGACATTGAAAATCAAAAATTGTTTTTGATGTTCGATGCTGTGAGTGCCCACACAGATTGCTTGATTCAAATTGTTAAAGAGCGTCACGCTTATCGCGCTGAGGAGGCGCATATTACGCTTCTCACTTCGAAAGTCAAGCGATTGTTTTCGCTTTTCTTTCGGCGCCCACTTCGCTAGGAAGCTGGCTCATCAGTTCGGCGTGTTCCGCCGTGCTGGTAGGGGCGCATTATAGGGAGCCGCGCCGGGATGACAAGAGGAAAACTGCAAAAAATGGCACTTTTTACAGTTTTCCGGTTCAACCGTTGTTTTATTAAACAAAAGCCCCGCATTGGCGGGGCTGTTTCGGGCAGAAACCCTGAATTCACATCACGCTGCTACCTTTTTGACCAGAATTCGCGGGCAAAGCTGCGCACCTTTTCCCAATCGGTAAACTCAATGTCCTTACTGGTGTCAGTACTGCCACCGGTAATCTTCATGATCAGCTGGATGATGCGAGTCTGCCACCAGTTATAGCGGGAGTACTGCAGCGCACCGGCAAACACACCCAAGGTTTTCGGCTTCCAGGGAGAGAGGCGCAGGAACTTCTTCATATAAGCATTGGTTTGCGGCGTCTGCTTCTCTGGCTTGCGGGCCGTCAAGTTGACACAGAAGAAGGCCGCATTGGCCACCTCCAGCTGCTCCTGATGAGCGTGAATAAAGCTGAACAAGCTGGGGTGGAAGTTGCCATAACGAATGGAGGCGCCGATCAAGACCTTGGCATACTTGCTGAGGTTGCACATCGGCAAGGTGTGCAGGTCGTGCATCACCACTTCGCATCCCGGCATCTGCTCCAGCATGACATCGACTATTTTGCGGGTTTGGCCATCCCGAGAGGAATAAAGCACCAGAATCTTGTCCATAACAACCTCAACTACGCCAGAATGCAGGAGTAAACAGTACCAGAAGCGTAAAAATTTCCAATCGACCAAACAACATGGCCAACACCAGTACCCACTGGGCCGCCGGCGAGATATTGCCGAAGTTGGCTGATACCTCTCCCAAACCCGGGCCTACGTTGGTGAAAGCCGCAGCCACAGCGGTGAATGCGGTCACTTCATTCAGCCCCGTCATCAGCAACAACAGCATGAACATAAAGAAGAGAATAATATAGGTGGCAAAGTAGCCCCACACTGCTTCGACGATGCGCTCGGGCACCGCCCGATTCCCCAGCTTCAAGGTATAGATGGCTCTGGGGTGAACCAACCGCTTCAGCTCGCGCATCCCCTGCATGAACAGGATCATAAAACGCATCACCTTGATGCCACCGCCGGTACTGCCCGCACAACAGCCGATAAAGGCGGAGAACATCAGCAGCATGGGCAAGAACGAGGGCCAATCTGCATAGGTCGTGGTGCTGTAGCCGGTGGTAGTACCCAGAGAGACTGCCTGGAAAAGGCCGTGGTTGAGCGCCTCTTGCCAGGTGGCGTAGTGCCCGTGGGTCAGCAAAGCGACAAAGCAGATCATCACCAGGGTCGCCTGAATGGCCAGAAACACCTTGAGTTCAGAATCGTAAAGGTAGCGACCGAGCCGCACAGGGCGGTGAGAGAAGACGGTAAAGTGGAGCGCAAAGTTCACGCTGGCCAGCAGCAGGAACACCACGGTAATCAGGTTGATGACCGGACTGTTGAAGAAACCGATGCTGGCATCGTGAGTGGAGAAACCACCGACTGACAGAGTCGAGAACGAATGGCACACAGCATCGAACAGCGTCATTCCGGCGAGCCAGTAGGCCAGCGCACAGAGTGCGGTGAGCAGCAGATAGATGAACCAGAGCGCCTTGGCCGTTTCGGCGATGCGCGGCGTCACCTTGGTATCCTTCACCGGCCCCGGGATCTCGGCGCGATAGAGCTGCATGCCCCCGATACCCAGCAGTGGCAGAATAGCCACCGCCAGTACGATGATCCCCATCCCCCCCAGCCACTGCAGCAACTGGCGATAGAACAGAAACGCCTTGGGCAGGTTATCGAGCCCGGTCAGTACCGTTGCGCCAGTGGTGGTCAGGCCGGAAAAAGATTCGAAGAAGGCCTCCGAGACCGACATATCCGGCACATCGCTCATGATGAAGGGCACAGCCCCCACACTGCCCAACACGGTCCAGAACAGCACCACAATCAGAAAGCCCTCTTTCGAGCGCATCTCCTTCTTGTGATAGCGATTGGGAAACCAGAGCACCACGCCGAGCAGCAGGGCGATCAGAAAAGAGCTGACGAACTCGGCACCACCACCATCCCGATAGCCAAAGGCCACCAGTGCAGGCAACAGCATGGTCGAGCTGAACAGCGCAACCAGCAGGCCAACAATGCGAATAATGCTCAGAATGTGCATTACAGCTCCCTTTCCCCAATTAAAGAGCGATGGATTCTAGCCATCTAAGGGACTGAGGGATACCCGCCCATGAGTCCGGTCGGTCAATTCACGGTCCACCTGAGCCCAAACCGAGGACTCCCACGCCACCTGCAAGGTGACCTGCTGACCGTAATCCGCCGCCAGCAATTCGCCATTATGGCTGCTGATCAGCGACTCGACCGTCCCCATGTCACCGTAATCGCAGTGAATGAGAGAGGGAGTGCGCGGCACCTTGAGCAGGGTGGGCAACTGCTTGAGGGCGGCACCGACACCGCCCCCATAGGCTTTGACCAGTCCACCGGTGCCAAGCTGGATGCCGCCGTAGTAACGCACTACCACGGCGCAGATTTCACCGAGCCCCGAGCCCATCAACTGGGCCAGGATCGGCTTGCCCGCAGTACCGGAAGGTTCGCCGTCATCGCTGAAGCCATAAACCTGACTATCTTGCGGCGCACCCGCCACAAAGGCCCAGCAGTGATGGCGCGCGGCCGGATGTTGGCGTTTGATCTCGTTGACCCACCCCTTGGCCACCTCGACGGTCGGGGTGTGAGCGATCAGGGTAATAAAGCGACTCTTCTTTATCTCTTCGGTCAACTCCAGCGGGGCAGCCGGAATGGAGTACGCTGCAGCCATCAGAGTCCTGCTTGTCTGGTCATGTTTTCCACCCCGTTGGCGTGCAGCACCACGTTGTCTTCGATGCGGATGCCGCCAAACGGCCGCAGTGCCTCCACCTTGTTCCAGTTGACCCTCTTGCCCTGTTCGCCCTGACGCAGCGGCTCCAGCAAACTGTCGATGAAGTAGAGCCCCGGCTCGATGGTGAACACCTGATCCACCTCCATCACCCGGGTGCAGCGCAGATAGGGGAACAGCTCGGGCGCCGCCAGATGGGTGCCGCGCTCATCCTGCATGAAACCGCCCGCATCGTGTACCTGCAAACCGAGGAAGTGGCCGAGGCCGTGAGGGAAGAAGACGTTGGTCACCCCGGTGTTGATCATCTCGTCTACCGACATATCCACCAGCTCGGTCGCTTGCAGCAGGCGCGCCAGCTTATGATGCATCTGCAGGTGCAGCTCGCTGTAGCGGCGACCCGGCTTGATCTCCTTGATGATTTCCTGCTGCTGCTCGTCGAGGGCTGCAATCAGATCAGCAAACTCGCCTCGCCGCCACGCCCAGGTACGGGTGATGTCGGAGGCATAACCGTGGAAATCGACACCGGCATCGATCAGGAAGGAGTGGCGCTCCGCATCGGGCACCCGCACGGCAGACAAGTGGGTGTAGTGAAGGATGGCCGCATTGCGGTTGATGGCGACGATATTACCGTAGGGCGCCTCATTGGCCCCCTGCCCGACCGCTTTCATGTAGGCCAGATTGATCTCGAACTCGCTCGCCCCCGCCATAAAGGAGTCCTTGGCGGCAATATGGCCGCGTACCCCGATCCGGTTCGCCTCGCGCAGACACTCCAGCTCATAGGGGGTCTTGTAGGCGCGGTGATAGTGCAGGTAGTTGAGCACCGCCTCCGGATTGGGCTGGGTCAGCCCCAGCAGCTCGGCCACTTCCAGATGACCGCCCAGATAGGCCCACTCCTGCTTGTTGGCAGGTAGATGGTCGGCCACCAGTTCCGGCCGGGTCAGGAAACGGATATCGAAGAACTCGACCCAGAAGGCATTGGGCAGATCCGCTACCTTGTGCCAGAAATCCACTGGGCGGTAGAACAGCAGGATTGGTTTGTTCACCCCGTCCACCAGCAGCCAGCAGTGGGGATTGTCCAGCACCGGCAACCAGGCCTTGAAATGCGGGTTTACCTTGAACGGGTAATCCTGATCATCGAGGAAGATGCGGTGAGTCTGGCCGGAGTGGATGGCCAGTCCGCTGAGCCCCTGTTGTTGCAGAATGTCGCGGGTGCGCTGCTGCAAGGTATCGAGGTGCTGGGCAAAAAGTTGGCTGTAGCTGCTCATGGCGTCCTGCTCCGAGGTGAGTGTGATTGCAGCATAACATCAAGCGCTTGGCGGCTCGACCCGTCAAGCTGCCGCTTCGTGAGGTAACGCATACGTTACAAACGTGTTTGTTATCAACACAAAACCAATCATTAACAAATCAAAAACAATTCAATACACTGCCGGTAGATACATGAAGTCAGGGATTACTCATGGACAACCTCTGCCTGTGGCAACCGGATCCGCTCGGGATGCAGCAATCCAACCTCTACCGTTTTATGGCGGAGGTGAACCGTTTCCACGGCTTGCAGTTGCAGAACTACCCGCAGCTTTATCAATGGTCGGTGGAGAAGACCACCCGTTTCTGGCCGCTGGTATGGCAGCACTGCGGCGTCAAGGGCGAGCTCGGCAACATAGTGGCGGAGAACCGTCAGGATATGCAGCGCACCCGCTGGTTCCCCGACAGCCGCCTCAACTTCGCCGAAAACCTGCTGCGCCGCCAGGACGAGAGCCCGGCCATCATCTCCCGTATCGAAGGGAGCCCAAGCCGCACCCTGAGCTGGGGTGAACTGAGTGATCAGGTTGCCCGGCTGGCTCAGTGGCTGCGTCATCAGGGGATTGGTCGTGGCGATGTGGTCGCCGCCTACCTGCCCAATATTCCGGAAACAGTGGTTGCCATGCTGGCAACCACCAGCCTCGGGGCGATCTGGACCTCCACCAGCCCCGACTTTGGCGAGGCCAGCGTGGTGGAGCGCTTCGGCCAGACCCGACCACGAGTGCTGTTTGCGGTAGATGGCTATCGCTACAACGGCAAAGCTATCGACATTCAACAGAAGGTCGCCAGCGTGGTGAGCCAGTTAGGCAGCATAGAGCAGACGGTGATGATCCCCCTGCTCGGCAACCCGCTGCAGCTTGGTCACGACTGGCAGCAACTGCTGGCGAGCCAGCACGATGCCCAGCTCACCTTCGAGCCGATGGCTTTCAACGACCCGCTCTATATCCTCTACTCCTCCGGCACCACCGGCAAACCCAAGTGCATCGTGCACGGGATTGGTGGCACCCTGCTGCAACACCTGAAAGAGCACCAGCTGCACTGCGACATCAAACCGGGGGAGCGGATCTTCTACTTCACCACCTGCGGCTGGATGATGTGGAACTGGCTGGTGAGCGCCCTCGCCTCCGGCGCCACCCTGGTGCTCTATGACGGCTCGCCATTTTACCCGGATGGCAACGTGCTGTGGGATCTCGCCCGCGACGAGCAGGTCGCTCTGTTCGGCACCTCGGCCAAGTATCTCGACGCGCTGCACAAACAGGGTTATGCCCCCATCAAGAGCCACGATTTGCCGCACTTGCGGCTGATCTGCAGCACCGGCTCTGTGCTGTCGCCGGAAGGATTCGACTACGTCTATCAGCAGATAAAGCAGAATGTGCAGCTCAGCTCCATCTCAGGCGGCACCGATATCTGCTCCTGCTTCGTCATCGGCAACCCGCTCAGCCCTGTCTATCGCGGCGAGAGTCAGGGGCGCGGCCTCGGTCTCGCGGTGCAGGTATTCAACGAAGCGGGCCAGCCGGTGCAGGGGGAGAAGGGCGAGCTGGTCTGCACCAAGCCGTTCCCGGCCCAGCCCATCTACTTCTGGGGCGACGAGAATGGCGACAAGTACCACGCAGCCTACTTCGAGCGGTTCGACAACATCTGGTGCCACGGCGACTGGATCGAGCTGACCCCGACCGGCGGCATTCTGTTCTACGGCCGCTCCGACGCCACCCTCAATCCGGGCGGCGTGCGCATCGGCACCAGCGAGATTTACCGCTATGTCGAGCAGCTGGACGAGGTGGAGGAGAGCATCGTCATCGGCCAGCAGTGGCAGCAGGACGAGCGGGTGGTGCTGTTCGTCAAGCTCAAGGCGGGCTGCAAGCTGGACGAGCCGCTGCGCGAGCGGATCCGTCAGCAAATAAAGCAGCACTGCACCGCCCGCCACGTGCCCGCCCGCATCCTGCAGGTGGATGCCATCCCCCGCACCAAGTCCGGCAAGATCGTCGAACTGGCGGTGCGGGAGGTGGTGCACAACCGGCCGGTCAACAATACTCATGCCCTCGCCGATCCCGAGGTGCTGAACCAGTATCGCAACCGGCCAGAACTGGCCAGTTGATAGCAAACTCACATCCATCCGAGGCGCCGCAAGGCGCCTCTTTTTTGCCCGTTTTGTGATGAGGAGCTTTTACTCGAGAACTGTTAAACAAATGTTTTAAATAGGTGTTGAAAATGTCTCCTTTTGGATCAATAGTGAGCCTCGCCCCCTGCTGGGGATTAAGGAGCACCACTCCCCACTGAGTGGGAACAAGGAGACACTCTCATGATCTACCAAGGCGAAACCCTGTCGGTCAGCTACCTCGAAAACGGCATTGCCGAGCTGAGGTTTGATGCCCCGGGTTCAGTCAACAAGCTGGATCGCGCTACCCTGCTCTCCCTGAGCGAAGCGATCGCCGCATTACAACAAGAACGTGAACTAAAAGGTCTGATCCTCACCTCCGGCAAAGACGCCTTTATCGTCGGTGCCGACATTACCGAATTCCTGGAACTGTTCGATCTGCCGCAAGAAGATCTGCTCGGCTGGCTGAAAAAGGCCAACGACATCTTCAATGCCATCGAAGATCTGCCGGTTCCGACCCTCTCCGCCATCAAGGGCCACGCCTTGGGCGGCGGCTGCGAGACCATTCTCTCCACCGACTTCCGTCTGGCCGACACCAGCGCCAAGATTGGCCTGCCCGAGACCAAACTCGGCATCATGCCGGGCTTTGGCGGCACCGTCCGTCTGCCGCGGGTGATCGGCGCTGACAACGCGCTTGAGTGGATCACCACCGGTAAGGATTACCGTGCCGATGACGCCCTCAAGGTGGGTGCCATCGACGCCGTGGTCGCCCCGGATGCACTGCAGAGCGCTGCGCTGCAGATGATCAAGGACGCCATCGCGGGCAAGCTGGACTGGCAGAGCCGTCGCGCCGCCAAAAAAGCGCCGCTGCGCCTCTCCAAACTGGAAGCCATGATGAGCTTCACCACCGCCGCCGGCATGGTTGCCGCCGTGGCGGGCAAACACTATCCGGCGCCTATGACTGCGGTGAAAACCGTCGAGGCCGCCGCAGGTATGGGCCGTGACGAAGCGCTGGCCGCCGAGGCACAGGGCTTTATCAAGCTGGCCAAGACCGATGTCGCCAAGGCGCTGGTCGGTATCTTCCTGAACGATCAGCACATCAAGGCGCTGGCCAAGAAGGCGGCCAAACAGGCGAGCAAGGCCACTGGCCACGCCGCCGTATTGGGTGCCGGCATCATGGGTGGCGGCATCGCCTACCAGTCTGCCAGCAAGGGCATTCCGGCGGTGATGAAAGACATCAACGAGAAGGCGCTAGCACTTGGTATGGGCGAAGCCACCAAGCTGCTCAACGGCCAGCTCGAAAAGGGCCGCATCGACGGCATCAAGATGGGCCAGGTGCTCTCTGCCATCACTCCGACCCTCAGCTATGACAACGTCAAGCATGTGGATGTGGTGGTCGAAGCCGTGGTCGAGAATCCCAAGGTGAAAGCCGCCGTACTGGGCGAAGTGGAAGGGATCATTGGCGAAGACGCCGTGCTCGCCAGCAACACCTCCACTATCCCAATCTCCCTGCTGGCCAAAGGGCTGAAGCGCCCGCAGAACTTCTGCGGCATGCACTTCTTCAACCCGGTGCACCGCATGCCACTGGTGGAGATCATCCGCGGCGAGCAAACCTCCGATGAAACCATCAACCGCGTGGTGGCCTATGCCGCCGCCATGGGCAAGTCCCCGGTGGTGGTCAACGACTGCCCGGGCTTCTTCGTCAACCGCGTGCTGTTCCCCTACTTCTTCGGCTTCAACAAACTGGTTGCCGATGGCGCCGACTTTGCGGCCGTCGACAAGGTGATGGAGAAGGAGTTCGGTTGGCCCATGGGCCCCGCCTACCTGCTGGATGTGGTCGGTATCGACACCGGTCACCATGCCGGTGACGTGATGGCGCAGGGCTTCCCGGCACGCATGAGCAAGGAAGGTCGCACTGCCATCGACGTGATGTACGAAGTGAACCGCTTCGGTCAGAAGAACGGCAAGGGCTTCTACGCCTACGAGCAGGACAAGAAGGGCAAGCCGAAGAAGGTGGCCGACGCCGCCAGCTATGAGCTGCTGGCCCCCATCGCCAAGCCGAAACAGGATTTCGACAAGGAAGCCATCATCGCTCGCATGATGATCCCGATGATCAACGAGGTGGTGCTCTGTCTGGAAGAGGGCATAGTCGCCACGCCAGCCGAAGCCGACATCGCGCTGGTCTACGGTCTGGGCTTCCCTCCCTTCCGCGGCGGCGTGTTCCGCTATCTGGACACCATTGGTCTGGATCGCTACGTGGCCATGGCCGACCAGTATGCCGACTTGGGCCCGCTCTACCGCGTCAGCGACCGCTTACGCGAGATGGCCGCCCAGGGCAAAACCTTCTACTGATTGCGGAAAGGAGATCCATTCATGAAAGACGTAGTCATTGTCGACTGTATCCGGACCCCGATGGGCCGGTCCAAGGGCGGCGCCTTCCGCAACGTGCGTGCAGAAGATCTGTCCGCGCACCTGATGAAATCCATCCTGCTGCGCAACCCCAACCTCGACCCGAACGAGATCGAGGATATCTACTGGGGCTGCGTGCAGCAGACCCTGGAGCAGGGCTTCAACATCGCCCGCAACGCCGCGCTGCTGGCCGGTATTCCGAAGCAGGTAGGGGCGGTCACCGTCAACCGCCTGTGTGGCTCCTCCATGCAGGCGCTGCATGATGCCTCCCGCGCCATTCAGGTAGGTGATGGGGATATCTTCATCATCGGCGGCGTTGAGCACATGGGTCACGTGCCGATGAGCCACGGCGTCGACTTCCACCCGGGCATGGCCAAGTCGGTAGCGAAAGCCTCCGGCATGATGGGGTTGACCGCCGAGATGCTCGGCAAGCTGCACGGCATCAGCCGTCAGCAGCAGGACGAGTTTGCCGCCCGCTCCCACCGCCGCGCCCACGCCGCAACCGTGGAAGGGCGCTTTGCCAAGGAGATCGTCGGGCTGGAAGGCCACGACGCCAGCGGCGCCCGCTTCTTCTACGACTATGACGAGGTGATCCGCCCGGAGACCACGGTCGAAACCCTGAGCCAACTGCGCCCAGTGTTTGACCCGGTCAACGGCACCGTCACCGCTGGCAGCTCCTCGGCCCTGTCCGATGGCGCCGCCGCCATGCTGGTGATGAGCGCGGATCGCGCCAAGGCCCTCGGCCTCACGCCGCGCGCCAAGGTACGTGCCATGGCCATCGCCGGCTGTGACGCCGCCATCATGGGTTACGGCCCGGTACCGGCGACCCAGAAGGCGCTCAAGCGTGCCGGTCTGACTGTCGGTGATATCGACCTGTTCGAGCTGAACGAGGCGTTTGCCGCCCAGTCCCTGCCTTGCGTGAAGGATTTGGGTCTGCAGGATCTGGTAGACGAGAAGGTAAACCTGAACGGCGGCGCCATTGCGCTGGGCCACCCGCTCGGCTGCTCCGGCGCCCGCATCTCCACCACCCTCATCAATCTGATGGAGGAGAAGGATGCCACCCTGGGGGTTGCCACCATGTGTATCGGTCTGGGTCAGGGCATCGCCACCGTGTTTGAACGGGTGTGATAACCAGCCGGATCGACGGGATGCACTACTGAGAGTTGTCCCTTTTCGGGGCCAGTCTGACTGGCCCCTTTTCAAGTCTGTGACGATCGCCACACGGGGTGCTCGTCAGTGGTCAGAAGCTGTCTGTTGGCCGTCCCGTTTGGGTCGGCCTTTTTTCGTTTTAATCTTATCAATAGGCTGTTATTGCCTTAAACCTCACATTAGATAGGGGGCTTGCTTGCTTTTTACTCCCCCGACAGGTTCAATCTGCACAAAAAAATGGGTGGATGCACATACATATGTCAATGAGCAAACAACTGCTGATCGTCGATGACGACCAAGAGATCCGCGAGCTGCTCAATGAGTACCTGACCCGGGCGGGCTTTCAGGTATTGACGGCGGCGGAGGGCAACGAGATGCGCCAGCAACTCGCCCAGCACAGCCCGGACCTGATTATTCTGGACATCATGATGCCCGGCGAGGACGGTTTTACCCTCTGCCAGCAGATCCGTCGTGACTCCCAGGTGCCCATCATCATGCTGACCGCCGCCTCCGACGAAGCGGATCGGGTGATCGGCCTGGAACTCGGCGCCGATGACTATATCGCCAAGCCGTTCAGCCCCCGTGAACTGCAGGCCCGCATCAAGGCACTGCTGCGCCGCGCCGAATTCCGCCAGCCGGAAAAAGAGAAAGAGCCGAGCCGCCGCCTGCGTTTTGCCGAGTGGACCCTCGACACCCTGAGCCACCAGCTGACCCATGATGATGGCAGCCTGCTGGATCTCTCCGGCAGCGACGCCATGCTGCTCGGCATGTTCCTGCAACAGCCCGGCGTGGTGCTGGATCGCGACACCATCTCGGATGCCACCCGCGGCCGCGAAAGCCTGCCGATGGAACGCGGCATCGACGTACAGATCAGCCGTCTGCGCCAGAAGCTGGGCGACAACGGCAAGAGCCCGCGCATCATCAAGACCATCCGCGGCAGTGGCTACATGCTGATTGCCGAGGTGCACGAGCTGCCATGAGCAACAAGTGGTCCTGGGGGGCGCTGGTGCCCCGCTCCCTGTTGTCACGGATGATCCTGCTGCTGTTGCTGGCCATCCTGCTCTCCCAGACCATTCTGACCGGCATCTGGATGCAGCAGATCCAGAAGCGGGAGCTGGAGGGGATGCTCAGCACCACCCGCAACCTCGCCATGTCTGCCGCTTCCACCGTCAATTTCTTCAAATCCCTGCCGCTGCAGTATCGCCATATCGCGCTGGACCAGCTGCGCAACATGGGGGGCAGCCGCTTCTTCGTCTCGCTCAACGAAGAGGAGATCCACATCAACGCCATCCCCGACAGCGAACGCAAGACGCAGGTGCTGGAGGAGGTGCAGGGAGTGCTGACCCGCAAGCTCTCCGACGCCATGGCGATCAAGGTGGACTTCTCCCGACCCGATGACCTCCACGTCTTCAATAACGACACCCTGCTGGCGGATCTCCCCTCCTCCTGGGCCCGTTACACCCTGTCGCTGGAGCCGCTCAATCCACCGGTGCTGGTGACCCAGATCGAGATTGAAAAGGGGGAGTGGCTCTATCTGGCGGCCCTGCTGCCTGCCCCCTACATGACCCTCGACGATACCGTGATGCCGAGCAACCAGGTGCGTTTCATCGCCCTGATGACGGTGTTCCTCTGCTTCTTCACCTTTATGCTGGTGCGCTGGCAGACCCGCCCGCTGCGCCGTCTCGCCAAGGCGGCGGTGAATCTCGGCAAGGATATCGATCAGCCTTCGCTCAAAGAGGAAGGAGCATCGGAAATCGTGGCGGCCACCCGCGCCTTCAACATCATGCAGCACCGCATTCGCCGCTATATCGACGATAGAGAGCGGCTGTTCAGCTCCATCTCACACGACCTCAAGACCCCCATCACCCGACTGCGACTGCGGGTCGAGCTGCTCGATGACGAGGTACAGATCGCCAAGTTCAACAAGGATCTCGACGAACTGGAGCTGATGGTGAAAGGAGCGTTGCAGACGGTCAAAGAGACCGACATTCACGAGAATATCGAGGAGATCGACATCAACGCCCTGCTGGAGCAGATGGCGGAGTCGATGAACCTGCACGACGAGCGGCTGACCATCGAAGGCCACTGCAAGTGGCCCTATCGCGGCAAGCTGCTGGCGCTCAAGCGCTGCATCGGCAATCTGGTAGACAACGGCATCAAGTACGGCCAGCGGGTACGCATCATCATCATGGATGACGAGGAGATGCTGATCCTCTTCATCATGGATGAGGGCCCCGGCCTGCCGGACGATCAGTTCGAGCGCATCTTCGAACCCTATTACCGGCTCAGCACGGATCAGGCTGGCACCGGCCTCGGCCTTGGCATCGCCCGCAACATAGCCCACGCCCATGGCGGCGATCTGGTGCTGGAAAACCGTCCGCAAGGTGGCCTGCAGGCCACGCTCTCCCTACCAAGGCAGTAACCTTATGAAGTGGTTGTCTTTTTCTGTCATCGCCCTGCTCTCTGCTCCCGTTGCCGCCTCCCAGGTGGAGGTACTGCACTGGTGGACGTCCGGCGGCGAAGCGAAAGCGGTCGAAGTGCTCAAATCCGAGTGGACCAAACAGGGCAACCAGTGGAACGACTTTGCAGTGCAGGGCGGCGGCGGCAAGAGCGCCATGACGGTATTGAAGAGCCGGGCACTGGCGGCCAACCCGCCAGAAGCGGCCCACCTCAAGGGCTATGAGCTCAAGGAGTGGGCCGGACTCGGCTTTTTGCGCGATCTCAGCCCGATGGCCGAACACCTCGGCTGGTACAGTCAGATGCCGCCCATGGTGCGTGCCACCCTCAGCCAGAATGGCGCCCTGATGGCGGTGCCCACCGGCATCCACCGGGTCAACTGGCTGTGGCTCAACCGCAAGATCTTCGAGCGCAACAAGCTGACTCCGCCCACCGACTGGGCCCAGTTTGTCACCGTCGCCGACCAGCTTAAAAAACGGGGCATCACCCCGCTCGCCATTGGCAACGAGCCCTGGCAGCTTGCGGTGTTGTTTGAAACGGTGGCGCTTGGTGAGGGCGGAAAAGAATTCTATCGCAAGGCGTTCCTCGAGCAGGACAGCGCCACCCTGACCGGCCCCGACATGGTGCGGGTGCTGACCCGTTTCCAGCAGCTGCGTACCTATGTGCCGCAAAAATACGCCGGTCTGAAGTGGCATCAGGCCACCAATCTGCTGGAGAGCGGTGGCGCCGCCATGCAGGTAATGGGCGACTGGGTGAAAGGGGAGCTGAGCGCGGGCAACTACCGGCCGGGTGAGGATATCGCCTGCCTGCCGAGCCCGGGCAGCGCCGGACTGTTCAGCTACAACCTAGACTCCATCGCCATGTTCAAACAGCGGGATCCGGCCCAGCTGCAGGCGCAGGGCGATCTGGCCCAACTGCTGATGACGCCGCAATTTCAGGAGGAGTTCAATCGGGTGAAGGGGTCAATCCCGGCGCTGACCAATCCCGACATGAGCAAGTTCGACCGCTGCGCCGTCCGTTCCTATCAGGACTTCCTGCTGGCGGAAAAGCAGGACAACCTGCTGCCCAGCATGGCAGAAGGGATGGCGACGCCGACCAATATGCGGCAGGCAATCCTCGATGTGCTGAGCAACTTCTTCAACGATCCCAAGGCCAACCCGGAGCAGACGGCGCTGCATCTGGAGCGGGCGATGCGCTCGACCCGCTGATCCGGGCACATTGCCAAACGGCAGAAATGACAAAGGCGGAATTGCTCCGCCTTTGTTGTTGAATCGTCATCCGATTCAGGATTGATCGTTCTCGTCCTCATCCTCGTCATAGTAATCGCTGAGCTCGATCCAGAGCCCCAACCCGACCATCACCATGGAGCCGAACCAGGTACCGGTATTCCCGATCGGGCTGCCCATCACTATCATGGCGAAGGACAAGAACCCCATGCCTGCATAGGCTTGTAATCTGCCGTAGGAGACCTGCATATTCACCTCCTTGTTGAATATGGTTCAATTTTTATATTACTCGTCCGGCGCAAGCTGGATAGGGTCGAATAACATTTCGGTTACATATGCTGGTTAATGGGTCGTTTGTTTGATTATTTTTTAGCCCTGAGTATCATTGGCAGCCGAATAGGTTGAAGGTTGATAATAGATGAGTGATTTATTCTGCGGCGCAACTCATGAGTTGGACGCAATCGGGCTTCGTTGCCCGGAACCCGTTATGATGGTTCGCAAGAAAGTGCGGCTGATGGCGGATGGCGAGACCCTGCTGGTCAGCGCCGACGATCCCTCAACCACTCGCGACATCCCCAGTTTCTGCCGCTTTATGGATCACACCCTGGTCGCCAGCGAGACAGAGCAGGCCCCCTACCGCTATCTGATCCGCAAGGGTCAATAAGCCCCCGTACCGGAGCACTCCATGACAACCATTACCCGAATCGGCACCACCCAGCGTTGGTCAGACGTGGTCATCCACAATGGCACCCTCTACGTGGTGGAAGTGCCCGTCAGCGAAGAGGCCGACATCCACCAGCAGACCCGCGAAGTGCTGGCAAGCCTGCAGCGCCTGCTGGAAGCCAACGGCTCCGGCGTAGACAAAATTCTGATGGCCAACATCTATCTCAAAGACATTCAGGATATCGCTGCCTTCAACGAGCAGTGGGATGCCTGGATCCCGGCTGGCACCGCCCCCGTGCGCGCCTGTGTACAAGCCCGTCTGGCCCACGAAGGCTACAAGGTGGAAGTGCAGCTGACTGCCGCTGTCTAAGAGGCGCTTATCCCGCTTATCCCCGCCCCTTCTCCCACGAGGGGAGAAGGGAGCAAACAACAAGACGTCATTGCTCGCCACGGCGCCAATAGAAAGGCCCCGCCATCACTGTCGGGGCCTTTTCGTTACCGAAACCTGAGCGACTTAGGCGGTCGGGGTCAGGGTAATGGTCACGCGGCGGTTCTGGGCTTTGCCAGCGGCGGTGCTGTTGGTAGCAACCGGCTGATCCGGGCCCACGCCGGTGGTGGAGATGCGGCTACCTGCTACGCCCTGACCAATCAGCTGAGCGGCAACGGCATCGGCACGATCGCGGGAGAGCTTCATGTTCAGCTCGCGGGAACCTGTACTGTCGGTGTGACCGACCACGTTCAGGCGGGTCTTGTCGAACTCGGCAACCACCATGGCCACACCGGAGAGGGTGTTGGCACCGGCCGCTTTCAGCTGGGAGCTGGAGCTGTCGAAGGTCACGTTGTTCGGCATGTTGAGGATCAGCTCATTGCCATTGCGGGTCACGCTGACGCCGGTGCCCTGCAGCTTCTCGCGCAGCTTGGCTTCCTGCACGTCCATGTAGTAGCCGATACCGCCACCCAGCGCCGCGCCAGCAGCAACGCCGGTCAGGATGCCCTTCTTGCGGTCACCCTTGCTGGAGGAGAGCGCACCTACGGCCGCACCGGCAGCGGCGCCAGCCAGCGCGCCCCATGCACCTTTGGAGGTCTGGGATTCACCTGTGTAGGGGTTGGTGGTACAGCCGCTCAGGGCAACGGTCAGTGCCAGAGCAGGCACCAGGATCTTGGCTCGCATGAAAAAACCTCTGTGAAAACAATCCGGCACCATGCCGGGGGCCGGATTGTAACGCGCTGGCACGCCATTGTCTGACGCAAGCCTGAACAGATGGCGAGAGTGATGTTTTTTTGGGCAATCGACGGGTTGTCAGCGCGGTAACTGACACTCGGCGTGGCAAGGACAGCTGACCAGATGATCGTTCACCATCCCCACCGCCTGCATAAAGGCGTAACAGATGGTGCTGCCGACAAAGTTGAAGCCGAGCTTCTTGAGTGCTTTCGACATGGCATCCGACTCCGGTGAGGTCGCAGGAATATCGCCATTGCCCTGCCGCTGGTTAACGATGGGGACGCCGCCCACAAAGCCCCACAGGTAGGCGGCGAAGTCGATCCCCTGCTCCTGCAACGCCAGATAAGCGCGGGCATTTCTGATGATCGACTGCACCTTGAGCCGGTTGCGGATGATGCCGCTGTCCTGCATCAACCGCTCTACATCCTGCTCGTCGAACCGGGCAATCTGCACCGGATCAAAGTCGGCATAGGCGCGGTAATAGCTCTCGGTGCGCTTGAGGATGGTGATCCACGACAGCCCCGCCTGCTGACCGTCGAGGCAGAGCTTGGCAAACAGCTCGCGGGCGTCATAGACCGGTCTGCCCCACTGTTTGTCATGGTATTCAATGTATTCCGGGTCCTTGGTCACCCAGGCGCAGCGCAGTTCCATTTCCTCTCCCTCGTTATTTCAGCGGTTTGCCCGACCCTGCCCACTCTGCAGGCGGCGCTGCTCACATCATATACCGGACATCCCGCCCGACCAGCCAGAGCGCAGCACCATCCCGCGAATCCGCTGCAATTTCGCCTATTATCCGACCATGCCAGACGGTATACTCCCTCGGTTCACATTCAGCAAATCTTGCTCTGATTTTCACTTCGCGCGAAAAAAATTATGCAAAAATTCGATGTCAAAACCTTTCAGGGCCTGATCCTGCAGCTGCAGGACTATTGGTCCCGCCAGGGCTGTACCATCATTCAGCCGCTGGATATGGAAGTGGGTGCCGGTACTTCCCACCCCATGACCTGTCTGCGTGCCCTGGGCCCGGAGCCCATCGCCTGCGCCTACGTGCAACCGTCCCGCCGTCCGACTGACGGCCGCTACGGTGAAAACCCGAACCGCCTGCAGCACTACTACCAGTTCCAGGTGATCATCAAGCCTTCCCCCGACAACATTCAGGAACTCTATCTGGGCTCCCTGAAAGAGCTGGGCATGGATCCTGAAATCCACGACATCCGCTTCGTGGAAGACAACTGGGAAAACCCGACTCTGGGTGCCTGGGGTCTGGGTTGGGAAGTGTGGCTGAACGGCATGGAAGTGACCCAGTTCACCTACTTCCAGCAGGTCGGCGGCCTCGAGTGCAAGCCGGTTACCGGCGAGATCACCTACGGTCTCGAGCGTCTGGCCATGTACATTCAGGGCGTAGACAGCGTCTACGATCTGGTCTGGTCTGACGGCCCGCTGGGCAAGACCACCTACGGCGACGTGTTCCACCAGAACGAAGTGGAGCAATCCACCTACAACTTCGAACACGCCGATGTGGAGTTCCTGTTCCACTGCTTCGAGCAGTACGAGAAGGAAGCCCAGAACCTGCTGGCACTGGAAAAACCGCTGCCGCTGCCTGCCTACGAGCGCATCCTCAAAGCCGCTCACTCCTTCAACCTGCTGGATGCCCGCAAGGCCATCTCGGTCACCGAACGTCAGCGCTACATCCTGCGCATTCGCACCCTGACCAAGGCCGTGGCAGAGGCATACTACGCCTCCCGCGAAGCGCTGGGCTTCCCGATGTGCCAGCGTAGCGACGACACGCGTGAGCGCAGTGAGAACAAGCAAGGTTAAGGAACGGACATGGCACAACATACATTTCTGGTAGAGATCGGTACTGCTGAGCTGCCGCCCAAAGCCCTGCGCTCCCTGGCCGAAGCCTTTGCCGACAACTTCAAAGCCGAACTGACCAAGGCCGACCTGGCCTTCGGCGACGTCGAGTGGTTTGCCTCACCGCGCCGTCTGGCGCTGAAGGTAAGCGAGCTGGCTGGCGAACAGCCGAGCAAGAGCGTCGAGAAGCGCGGCCCGGCCGTGGCGCAGGCGTTCGATGCCGAAGGCAAGCCGACCAAGGCTGCCGAAGGCTGGGCCCGTGGCAACGGCATCACCGTTGAGCAGGCTGAGCGTCTGGTCACCGACAAGGGCGAGTGGCTGGTTCACACCGCCAAGGTCGAAGGCCGTCCGGCCAAAGAACTGCTGGGCGAACTGGTTGCCTCTGCACTGGCCAAACTGCCGATCCCGAAGATGATGCGCTGGGGCGACAAGACCATCCAGTTCGTGCGTCCGGTCTTCACCGTGACCCTGCTGCTGGATGGCGAGCTGGTTCCCGCTCACATTCTGGGTATCGACTCTGCCCGCACCATCCGCGGCCACCGCTTTATGGGCGAGAGCGAGTTCACCATCGACAACGCCAGCCAGTACCCGCAGATCCTGCAGGAGCGCGGCATGGTGATTGCCGACTTTATGGCGCGCAAGGCCAAGATCAAGGCTGACGTCGAAGCGGCCGCTGCCGCCTTCGGTGGCGTGGCCGATCTGGACGACGCCCTGCTGGAAGAAGTGACCGCACTGGTCGAGTGGCCGGTAGTGCTGACCGCCAACTTCGAAGAGAAGTTCCTGGCCGTGCCGGCTGAGGCGCTGGTGCACACCATGAAGGGTGACCAGAAGTACTTCCCGGTCTACGACAAGAACGGCAAGCTGCTGCCGAAGTTCATCTTCGTCACCAACATCGAGTCCAAAGACCCGAGCCAAATCATCAGCGGCAACGAGAAGGTGGTTCGCCCCCGTCTCTCTGACGCCGAGTTCTTCTTCAAGACCGACCTCAAGCAGACTCTGGCCTCACGCCTGCCGCGCCTTGAAACCGTGCTGTTCCAGCAACAGCTGGGCACCGTCAAGGCCAAGGTCGAGCGCATCGAGACCGTCGCCGGCTTTATCGCCGAGCGTATCGGTGCCGATGTGGCCCAGGCCAAGCGGGCCGGTCTGCTCTCCAAGTGTGACCTGATGACCAACATGGTCGGCGAGTTCACCGACACCCAGGGTGTCATGGGGATGCACTACGCCCGTCACGATGGCGAAGACGAAGCGGTCGCCGTGGCCCTCAACGAGCAGTACATGCCGCGCTTTGCCGGTGATGCCCTGCCGTCCGGTCTGGTTGCCTGCGCCGTCGCGCTGGCCGACAAGTTCGACACCCTGGCCGGTATCTTCGGCATCGGCATGCTGCCGAAGGGTGACAAGGACCCGTTCGCCCTGCGTCGCGCCGCCATCGGTGCCCTGCGCATCATGACCGAGAAGCAGCTGGATCTGGATCTGGTTGAACTGGTTGAAGAAGCGGTACGCGTCTACGGCGACAAGCTGACCAACAAAACCGTCGTCACCGACGTGGTCGACTTTATGCTGGGCCGCTTCCGCGCCGCCTATCAGGACGAAGGCATCGGTGCCGACGTGGTGCTGGCCGTACTGGCCCGCCGCCCGACCCGTCCGCTCGACTTCGATCGTCGCGTCAAGGCCGTCAGCCACTTCCGCTCGCTGGATGCCGCACTGGCACTGGCTGCCGCCAACAAGCGCGTGAGCAACATTCTGGCCAAGGTCGAAGGCGAATTGCCGACTGCCGTCAAACCGGAGCTGCTGGTCGATGCCGCCGAGAAGGCGCTGGCCACCCAAGTTGCCGAACTGCAAGCCGAACTGGCCCCGCTGTTCGCTGCCGGTGACTATCAGGCTGCCCTCACCCGTCTGGCCGCCCTGCGCGAGCCGGTCGATACCTTCTTCAACGAAGTCATGGTGATGGCCGACGACGAAGCCCTCAAGGCCAACCGTCTGGCACTGCTGAACAACCTGCGCAACCTGTTCCTGCAAGTCGCGGATATCTCGCTGCTGCAGTGATATTGGTTGGGTTGATTGATATTAAAAACGGCGCCGAAAGGCGCCTTTTTTTTGTATCACGAGAACATAATTTTACACTTTTACAACATTCGGTCTCTCTTTGATTCCACCTTATTAATGTAGTGGGTGTGTAGTCGTCCCACACACCCAGAGCAGGTCGATTTATTTGTATAGCGATAGCAGTATCAATTGGAAAGCACTATTGGCTGGCGTGGCACAGCAAGCTGTATTCACACACTAGAGGAATTGCGGCATATGGTTACGCCTGAGGCTAGATGAGGGGTAATCCCCCCGAAAAACTGAGGTGCTCATAAGTAGAATTTTCTCGTATCTTGAACGCAGGAGGTTCTACATGAAAACATCACGCTTTAGCGATGCACAGATCATCGCCATCCTCAAGCAGGCCGAGTCTGGTTCACCCGTCCCTGAGCTCTGCCGTGAGCATGGCATCAGCTCCGCCACCTTCTACAAGTGGCGCTCCAAATTCGGTGGCATGGATGCCTCTCTCATGGCGCGCCTCAAAGAGCTGGAAGAGGAAAATCGTCGCCTTAAGAAGATGTATGCCGAGGAGCGCCTAAAGGCTGAGATCATCTCCGAGGCGATGGCAAAAAAGTGGTGACGCCATCTGCCCGCAGGGAGATGGCGACCAAGGCTGTGGCTCATTACGCCATTTCTATCCGTCTGGCTTGCCAGGTGTTCAAGGTGAGCGAGGGTTGCTACCGTTATCAGCCCGTGCTGGCTGATGAAAACCAGGAGATTGCCGACTGGCTACTGCGCCTCACCGCCAACCAGCGCAACTGGGGTTTCGGACTGTGCTTCCTGTACCTGCGTAACGTCAAAGGCTTTGGCTGGAACCACAAGCGGGTCTACCGGATCTATCGGGCGCTAGAGCTCAATCTGCGGATAAAACCCAAGAAGCGGCTAGTACGCGCCAAGCCGGAGCCGTTGGCAGTCCCTGACCAACCGAATCACTGTTGGTCGATGGACTTTATGCATGACCAGCTCAGCGATGGTCGTTCGGTGCGGTTGTTTAATGTGATCGATGACTTCAATCGCGAAGCACTGTGCATCGAGGTGGATTTTTCCTTGCCTGCCTCGCGAGTCAAACGGGTGCTGGAGCAGGTCATCGAGTGGCGGGGCAAACCAGCCGCAATCCGCTGTGATAATGGTCCGGAATACATCAGCGAAGAGCTCAAGCAATGGGCGCAGCAGAAGAGGATTGCGCTGAGGTATATCCAGCCAGGCAACCCGCAGCAGAATGCCTACATAGAGCGATTTAACCGCACTGTGCGTTACGACTGGTTGGGCCATTACCTGTTTGAGTCACTGAATGAGTTACAGGAATTTGCCACGAACTGGCTGTGGGTTTATAACCATGAGCGGCCCAATATGGCGCTGGGCGGCTACACGCCGAAACAGCGCTTGGCACAGGCCGCATGACCTCTACTTTTGAGTGCTCCAAAAAATGGGGGGATTACC
>NZ_JBFODS010000045.1:0-3944 GCF_040908445.1 Aeromonas sp. R10-2
CCGTGAGCATGGCATCAGCTCCGCTACTTTCTACAAGTGGCGCTCCAAATTCGGTGGCATGGACGCCTCCCTCATGGCTCGCCTCAAAGAGCTGGAAGAGGAAAATCGTCGCCTCAAGAAAATGTATGCCGAGGAGCGCCTCAAGGCCGAGATCATCGCCGAGGCCATGGCAAAAAAGTGGTAACGCCATCTGCCCGCAGGGAGATGGCTACCAAAGCGATTTCACACTTTGCTATCTCAATCAGGCTAGCCTGCAACATCTTCAAGGTCAGCGAAGGCTGTTATCGCTATCAACCCGTGCTTGCCGATGAAAACCTGCTTATTGCGGATTGGTTGCTGCGTATCACCGACAGCCAGCGTAATTGGGGCTTTGGCCTCTGCTTCCTCTATCTACGCAATGTCAAAGGGTTTGGCTGGAACCATAAGCGGGTCTACCGGATTTATCGGGAGCTTGAACTGAACATGCGGATCAAACCCAAGAAGCGATTGGTGCGTGAAAAGCCGGACGCATTGGCCGTGCCAGACAAGCCCAATCAGTGCTGGTCGATGGATTTTATGCATGACCAGCTCAGTGATGGTCGGTCGGTGCGACTGTTTAATGTGATCGATGACTTTAATCGCGAGGCGCTGTGCATAGAGGTTGATTTTTCATTGCCTGCCTCGCGGGTCAAGCGAGCCCTGGAGCAGGTGATCGAGTGGCGTGGCAAACCAGCGATGATCCGGTGTGATAATGGCCCGGAATATATCAGCGAGGAGCTCAAGGAGTGGGCGATGAAACAGGGGATCACCTTGGGGTATATCCAACCTGGCAATCCCCAGCAGAACGCGTACATAGAGCGGTTTAACAGAACGGTGCGTTACGATTGGTTGGCTCATCACCTGTTTGGCACACTGGAGGAACTACAAGAATTTGCAACGCAATGGCTGTGGGTTTATAACCATGAACGGCCCAATATGGCGCTAGATGGCTACACACCGAAACAGCATCTGGCAAAGGCTGCATGACCTCTACTTTTGAATGCTCCTAAAAATGGGGGGATTACCCAATTGGAACTTGATGAAGTTCAAAGTAATGAACTGTAACTGTATGATTTTTCATAAAAATGTTGTAGTTACTCATGTAGTGAAAGCATCTAAATGAACTAAAAAAATGATGCGTTCTATTACATAATTCATTTATGGGTTGAATAGATATGGCAAGAATCCTGATGACTCGTGCTCTTGATGACAACGGCCATATAGTTGATGTCAAAGACGTTGTTAGTGGAAAAGCATGCAATTGCACATGCATCGGTTGTCAGGGCGCGGTCTGGGCTATGAAAGGGCAAGTTAAAGCCCATTATTTTGCTCATGAGCCTAACTCAATCGAGCAGAACTCCTGTACCTGGAAGCCGGAAACGGAAATACATATCCTAGCTAAAGAGGTTTTAGGGAAAGTGCGAACAAGTATCCCACGAACAAAAAATGAAAATTTTAGTCATTTAATATCAATGGGTTACCATTAAATGCTCTCGTGCCATATGACTTATTCGCACCTTCCCTAGATGTGTTGCAAAAAACGGGGATCTCCATTTTTTGGAAGGAGAACGATGGAGGCTGCAAAGGCGTCTGCGACCGAGTACCTAACATCGAAATCGAACCAAAGGATCACCCTAAGTTCTGCGATAAAAACACATGCTATGACGAGGTTGTCCTTCAAGACCTCGATAGTGAAATTGCTCAAATGAAAGGGGATAAGCTGGTTGGCTTCCACCTGATAGGTAGCCATGGCCCAACCTACTACAAGCGCTACCCTGATGCTCATCGTCAGTTCACCCCTGACTGTCCACGCAGTGATATTGAAAACTGCACAGATGAAGAGCTCACCAACACCTATGACAACACCATCCGCTACACCGATTTCGTGATTGGAGAGATGATTGCCAAGTTGAAAACCTACGAAGATAAGTACAACACCGCGTTGCTCTACGTCTCCGATCATGGTGAATCACTGGGAGCATTAGGGCTTTACCTACACGGTACACCGTACAAGTTTGCACCGGATGATCAGACCCGTGTTCCTATGCAGGTGTGGATGTCACCTGGATTTACCAAAGAGAAAGGCGTTGATATGGCGTGTTTGCAGCAGAAAGCCGCTGATACTCGTTACTCACACGATAATATTTTCTCATCTGTATTGGGTATCTGGGACGTCAAAACATCAGTTTACGAAAAGGGTCTAGATATTTTCAGTCAATGTCGTAATGTTCAATAAATTACATTATTGGGGGCCCCCGGTGTCAGAATAGTTGTCGCCTAATCTGAATAATCTAAATGTGAAGACCGGGGGCGGATAAAGAGTGTCGAATGGCTCGTTATTCAAGTGAGCGCAAGGCTGCTTTGCTCAAGAAGCTGCTGCCGCCCATCAATATGTCGGTGGCCGAGTTGGCTCGGCAGGAAAACATCAGCGAGGTCACTCTGTATAATTGGCGCAAACACGCCAAAGACGGAGGGTCTCCTGTGCCCGGGGACAACAAACTGACCGATGAATGGCCCGCCGAGGCCAAGTTCGCCGTCGTGCTGGAAACCGCTGCGCTTTCCGAGATTGAACTCAGTGAGTACTGCCGCCGTAAGGGTCTCTATCCCGAGCAAGTCCAGCAATGGCGCCAAGCCTGTATTCTGGGCCAGCAATCCGCTCGTACCTTACAACAGGCGGAGAAGGCACAGGCCAAAGCGGACAAGAAGCGTATCCGGCAACTGGAGCAAGAGCTGCGGCGCAAAGACAAGGCCCTGGCCGAGGCAGCAGCTCTGCTGATATTGCAAAAAAAGCTCGATGCCTACTGGAGCAACGTCGACGAGGACAACTGACCTCGTTGCCAGAGCGGCAGCAATACGTTGCATGGTGGCGCGAAGCGCTTGAAGCTGGCGCCCGCAAGCATCCTGCGGCCGAGGTGTTGGGGCTGAGTCTGCGCACGCTCCAGCGCTGGTTGGCCGGGCCTGAGCTGAGTGCCGATAGGCGACCGGATGCGGTTCGTTCCATACCTGCTCATGCATTGAGCCCAGAGGAGCGGCAGGCCGTGCTGGACGTCTGCAATAGCCAGGAGTTCGCCTCGTTGCCGCCGAGTCAAATTGTGCCACGGCTGGCCGACCAGGGGCGCTACTTGGCCAGTGAGTCGAGCTTCTATCGCATCTTGCGGGCGGCTGACCAGCAGCACAGGCGTGGCCGGAGCCAGCCACCGCGCCATGTGCCGGTACCAACCAGCCATACCGCGACTGGGCCCAATCAAGTGTGGTCCTGGGATATCACCTACTTGCCGTCACTCGTGCGCGGCCAGTATTACTACCTCTATCTGATAGAGGACATCTACAGCCGCAAAGGGGTGGGCTGGGAAGTGCATGAGCAAGAGTGCGGTGAACGGGCGGCGGCGTTGCTGCAACGGAGCATCATCCGCGAGCAGTGCTGGAAGCAGCCGCTGGTCTTGCACTCGGACAACGGCGCGCCAATGAAGTCAGTCACGCTGCTGACCAAGATGCATGACCTGGGTGTCACGCCCTCGCGGGGACGGCCTCGGGTCAGCAACGATAATCCGTACTCGGAGTCATTGTTCAGGACGCTGAAGTACTGTCCGCAGTGGCCATCAGACGGCTTTGCCAGTCTGGAAGCGGCCAGGGAGTGGGTGCGCGACTTTATGGCCTGGTATAACGAAGAGCACCGGCATAGCCGTATCCGCTTCGTCACACCCAACGAGCGGCATCGGGGTGACGATAAAGCCCTGCTGGCGAAACGGGATGCTGTGTACCAGGCCGCCCGAGCACAACACCCAGCGAGGTGGAGTGGCAAGACGCGAGACTGGACACCTATCGGTGCCGTGATGCTAAATCCGGAGCGGCCCGAGAAACCCGAGCCGGAGCAAAAAGAGGCTGCTTAAAACAGCTTTGCGCGACAACTATCTTGAAAAACGCCG
>NZ_JBFODS010000046.1:0-29075 GCF_040908445.1 Aeromonas sp. R10-2
CCGTGAGCATGGCATCAGCTCCGCTACTTTCTACAAGTGGCGCTCCAAATTCGGTGGCATGGACGCCTCCCTCATGGCTCGCCTCAAAGAGCTGGAAGAGGAAAATCGTCGCCTCAAGAAAATGTATGCCGAGGAGCGCCTCAAGGCCGAGATCATCGCCGAGGCCATGGCAAAAAAGTGGTAACGCCATCTGCCCGCAGGGAGATGGCTACCAAAGCGATTTCACACTTTGCTATCTCAATCAGGCTAGCCTGCAACATCTTCAAGGTCAGCGAAGGCTGTTATCGCTATCAACCCGTGCTTGCCGATGAAAACCTGCTTATTGCGGATTGGTTGCTGCGTATCACCGACAGCCAGCGTAATTGGGGCTTTGGCCTCTGCTTCCTCTATCTACGCAATGTCAAAGGGTTTGGCTGGAACCATAAGCGGGTCTACCGGATTTATCGGGAGCTTGAACTGAACATGCGGATCAAACCCAAGAAGCGATTGGTGCGTGAAAAGCCGGACGCATTGGCCGTGCCAGACAAGCCCAATCAGTGCTGGTCGATGGATTTTATGCATGACCAGCTCAGTGATGGTCGGTCGGTGCGACTGTTTAATGTGATCGATGACTTTAATCGCGAGGCGCTGTGCATAGAGGTTGATTTTTCATTGCCTGCCTCGCGGGTCAAGCGAGCCCTGGAGCAGGTGATCGAGTGGCGTGGCAAACCAGCGATGATCCGGTGTGATAATGGCCCGGAATATATCAGCGAGGAGCTCAAGGAGTGGGCGATGAAACAGGGGATCACCTTGGGGTATATCCAACCTGGCAATCCCCAGCAGAACGCGTACATAGAGCGGTTTAACAGAACGGTGCGTTACGATTGGTTGGCTCATCACCTGTTTGGCACACTGGAGGAACTACAAGAATTTGCAACGCAATGGCTGTGGGTTTATAACCATGAACGGCCCAATATGGCGCTAGATGGCTACACACCGAAACAGCATCTGGCAAAGGCTGCATGACCTCTACTTTTGAATGCTCCTAAAAATGGGGGGATTACCAGGGAACAGAGACGGCGCTGCCGGTCACCATTGAAGACAAGGTCTGGATTGGGGGCGGTGCCATCTTGCTGCCCGGCGTCACCATAGGGCGGGAGGCGATCGTCGGCGCGGGCGCCGTAGTCACCAAAGATGTACCGGCCGGTGCTCGGGTAGTCGGCAACCCGGCCCGGATCCTGCCAGCCAAAAACAGGGCATAAGGCAGCCAACCGGGTTGTATGCCGATACCGCCATCAACTCACAACAGACCCGACACCCCATAAAAAATAAAGCCCAATGTCACGAAGACGTTGGGCTGTTAAAAGGTGCTACGGAATTGCGACTCTCATCGCAGAAAAATTAGAAGGAGTGCCCTTCTAAACTGGCAGGGAGATATTAGCGAATGCGCAAACGTTTTACATAGTGAAATACAACAGGATTGCGAGGTACATCGCACTATTTAAATAATTACCTGCTATGGCGCGCGAAGCCTCTTTGAGCCATTTATTTTCCCCAATTTCTCTGGTTACTATTCACGGTTAAACAGAAAAGCCCCGATTTCTCGAGGCTTTACTTCTCTCAACCGCAACGTGGCCGAAAAGTCAGAAACGGCGGACAAACTCATCGAGCGGCAGCTCGCGCAGTTTACGCGCTTCAAGCATGGGGGTGCCGAGATAGAGGAAACCCACCAGCTGATCCTCTGCCGCCAGTCCCAATCCCTTGTTGATCTGCTCATCGAAGATAAACCAGCCGGAGCGCCAGATGCCGTTGAAGCCCTGCGCCTGCGCCGCCATCTGCATCGCCATCAGGGCACAACCTGCAGAGAGCTCCTGCTCCAGTTTCGGCACCTTGGGGTGATCCTGATAACGGGTTGCCACGGCGACGATCAAGGGCGCCCGCAGCGGCGCTTCGCTGCACTTCTTGATGCTCTCTTCATCTTCACCACGGGCACGGGCCGCTTCTGCGAGCAGCTTGCCCAGCCGCTCGCGCCCCTCCCCTTCGAACAGAATGAACTGCCAGGGGGTCAGGGTGCCGTGATCCGGCGCGCGCAGGCCCGCCTTGAGGATATTGTCGAGCACCTCACCGCTCGGGGCGGGATCGGCGAGACGGCCACAGGAGTGGCGATTGAGCAACAGGGTGAGGGCATCCATGGGCAATTCCTTCTCTGGGGCAATGATGGCGCTACCTTAGCACAGCACCGAATGAAGAAAACCCCTGAGGCTCAGGGGTTTATCGCACTAAAAAGGGCAAGAGGCTGCTACTTGCTAGATGATCGCAGCCAGCTCGGCCCCTTGCCGGATGGCGCGTTTGGCATCCAGCTCGGCGGCCACGTCGGCTCCGCCGATGATGTGCACCGGCTTGCCTGCCGCCTGCAACCCGGCCTGCAGTTCTTTAAGGGGCTCCTGCCCAGCGCAGACGATCACCTGATCCACCGGCAGACACTGCTTGGTCTCGCCCACCTGAATGTGCAAGCCCTCGTCATCGATCCCCAGATATTGCACGCCGGAGAGCATCTGCACCTTGCGGTTCTTGAGCACGGTACGGTGGATCCAGCCGGTGGTCTTGCCAAGTCCGTCACCCACCTTGCTCTCCTTGCGCTGGAGCAGCCAGATCTGGCGCTCGGGGGCGTCAATTTCAGGAACCGTGAGGCCACCGCGCTCGCCAAGCTGTTTGTCGATGCCCCACTCCTTGAGCCAGTGATCACGATGCCCATCGGCATCCGTCTCCACCTTCTTCTCGACCAGATACTCAGCTACATCGAAGCCGATGCCGCCGGCACCGATCACCGCCACCTTCTGGCCGACCGGCTTGTGATCCCGCAATACATCGAGATAACTCATCACCTTAGGATGCTCGATCCCCGGAATATTGGGGGTGCGCGGACGAATACCGGTGGCGAGGATCACCTCGTCAAAACCGCCGCTGAGCAGGCTCTCGGCACTCTGGCGCTGACCAAGGTAAAGCTCGACACCGCACTTCTCCAGCCGTTTGGCGAAATAGCGCAGAGTCTCGTGAAACTCCTCCTTGCCGGGGATCTGCTTGGCGAAGTTGAACTGGCCGCCGATTTCGCTGGCCTGATCGAACAGGCTCACCTGATGACCGCGCTCGGCGGCGTAGCAGGCGAACGCCAGCCCAGCCGGGCCCGCCCCCACCACCGCCAGTTTTTTGGGCTGGGGCACGCGGCCAAAGGTCAGCTCGGTCTCGAAACAGGCACGGGGATTGACCAGACAGGAGGCGCGCTTCTGCTTGAACACATGGTCAAGGCAAGCTTGATTGCAGGCGATGCAGGTGTTGATCTCGTCCGCCCGATTTTCGGCCGCCTTGATGACAAATTCGGGGTCAGCCAGGAAGGGGCGCGCCATGGAGACCATATCCGCCTCGCCCCCCGCCAGAATCCGCTCTGCCACCTCCGGGGTGTTAATCCGGTTGGTGGTGATAAGCGGCACCTTGAGATGCTTTTTCAGCTCGGCGGTCACCCAGCTGAAGGCGCCGCGCGGCACGCTGGTGGCGATGGTGGGAATACGCGCTTCGTGCCAACCGATGCCGGTGTTGATCAGGGTCACCCCCACCGCTTCCAGCGCTTTGCCAAGGGCAATCACCTCTTCCAGGGTCGAACCCTGTTCCACCAGATCCAGCATGGAGAGGCGGAAGATAATGATGAAGTCGGTGCCGACCCGCTCGCGGATGGCGCGGACAATCTCCACCGGAAAGCGCATCCGCTTTTCGCTGCTGCCGCCCCAGCCATCGGTGCGTTTGTTGGTGCGCTCGCAGATGAACTGGTTGATGAGATAGCCTTCCGAGCCCATCACCTCGACGCCGTCATAACCGGCCGCCTTGGCAAGCGCAGCTGTAGCCGCGAAGTCGCGAATAGTGCCGCGGATCTGCCGCTCGCTCATGGCACGCGGTTTGAACGGGGAGATGGGGGCCTTGAGGGCGCTCGGGGCCAGACTGAAGGGATGATAGGCGTAACGACCGGCATGGAGGATCTGCAGCGCTATCTTGCCCCCCTCCTGGTGCACGGCGCTGGTCACCTTCTTGTGCTTGCTCACCTGCCAGGGGAAGCTCAGCTGGGAGCCGTGAGGCACCAGCCGACCGCGCAGGTTGGGGGCAATGCCGCCGGTGACGATAAGGCCAACACCACCACGGGCGCGCTCGGCATAAAAGGCGGCCAGCTTGTCAAAACCGCCCTTCTCCTCTTCGAGGCCGGTATGCATGGAGCCCATCAACACACGGTTGCGCAGCTGGGTAAAACCAAGATCGAGCGGGGTCAGCAGGGTCGGATAGCGGCTCACGATGCCTCCAGTTAATTTTTTGTTATCAAACTGAGGCTAGAGTAAAGAATCGAAAATTCTTTTTCAAACAAATGTTTGGACAATTTTTCAGCGAACAGCCGTGCCCTGAACGAAGATAGACGGGATCCGCCAGTCGGAAATGGCAATTTCGCCCGCAACTGGTTAATAATGGCTCTTCTCTACCCATTAACAGGGCGATAACGCGACTATGTCTATTTTCAAAGGTCTGGGTTGGTTGTTCCGCAGCCTGTGGCGCCTGCTCAATTTCACCCGGCTGATGCTGGTCAATCTGCTGTTTCTCATCGTAGTGCTGGTCATCGTCTTCAGCGTCAGCCAGAAAGAGGCTCCCAAGGCGCCAATCGAAGGGGCGCTGACCCTCAATCTCAACGGCGTGCTGGTGGAGCAACGCTCCCAGACAGATCCCACCGTACAACTGCTGCGCCAGATGGACAGCAGCGACGAGCAGCCGAGCGAGATCGTTCTCTCCGACCTGCTGTGGGCCATCAAGAGTGCCAAGGATGACGAGCGCATCAAGGCGCTGGTGATCAAGCCACAAGGGCTGCAGGGAGCCAACTTCACCAAACTGCAGGAGGTGGCGAGTGCCATCGACTCCTTCCGGGAGAGCGGCAAACCGGTGATCGCCATGGCCGACTTCTACACTCAGGGCCAATACTTGCTGGCGGCCCACGCCGATCACGTGCTGCTCAACCAGAGCGGCGCCGTGGTGATCGAGGGGCTTGGGGTCTACCAGACCTACTTCAAGTCGGCGCTGGAGAAGCTCAATATCACCCCGCACGTGTTCAAGGTCGGCACCTACAAATCCTTCGTCGAGCCCTATACCCGCGACGAGATGTCTCCCGAGAGCAAAGAGGCGAACCAGCGCTGGCTGGATCAGCTGTGGCAATCCTATGTGGCTGACGTAGCCGAGCAGCGGGAGATCGAACCCGATGCGGTCGCGCCGGGCAAGGATCGCTTCCTCGAGCTGCTGCGCAAGGCCGGTGGCAATGCCGCCAACTACGCCCTCGACAACGGTCTGGTGGATCAGCTGGCCACCCGCGACGAGATGACTCAGGCGGTCATTAAAGAGGTGGGTGAAGCGGACGACCACGGCTGGAAAGGGGTCGGTCTGAAAGAGTATCTGGCTGCCATTCCGGAACAATATCCCCAGAGCGGCAAGGATGAGGTGGGTCTGGTGGTCGCAAGCGGCGCCATCATGGATGGCGTCCAGCCTGCCGGTACCATAGGCGGTGATAGCCTCTCCGACCTGCTGGCCGATGCCCGCCGCGATGACAAGGTCAAAGCCGTGGTCCTGCGGGTCGACAGCCCGGGCGGCAGCGCCTTCGCCGCCGAGCAGATCCGCGCCGAGCTGCTGGCCCTGAAACAGGCTGGCAAGCCGGTAGTGGTCTCCATGGGCAGCTATGCCGCCTCCGGTGGCTACTGGATCTCCGCCGATGCGGACAAGATCTTCGCCTCCCCGACCACCCTCACCGGCTCCATCGGGGTATTCGGCATGTTCGCCACCATCGACAAGGCGTTGGCCCAGTTTGGTGTGCATACCGACGGGGTTGGCACCACAGATTACGTCGGCGTCGGCCCGACCCGCGCCCTGCCGGAGCACGTCGGTCAGGCCATCCAGCTGAGCGTGGAAGATACCTACCAGCGCTTCATCGGTCTGGTCAGCAAGGGCCGTGGTCTGAGCCCGGAAGAGGCCGAGAAAGCGGCCGAAGGTCGGGTCTGGACTGGTGAGGATGCCAAGGCCCTGGGTCTGGTGGACGAGTTCGGCAATCTGGATGACGCCATCAAGGCCGCCGCCGAACTGGCCAACCTCAAAGAGTGGCAGGTGACCCCCATCGAGCAGGAGGAGTCCACCAAGGACAAGTTCCTGCGCCAGCTGTTTGACAGCAGTGCTCAAGTGCTGGCCCCCCAGTTGCAAAGCTGGCTGCCGGCTGGATTTGGCAAGGCATTGGTGGAAGTGAACCGCAGTCTCGACCCGCTCACCCGCTTCAACGATCCGCAAGGCACCTACGCCTTCTGCCCCGTCTGCGTGCAGTAAGCAAGCGGTGACTCCCCCATAAAAAACGGCGACCAGATGGTCGCCGTTTTCTTTATTCAGCCAGTGCGCGCGGCACCGCCAACTTGCTCAATCAGGGATTGAGGCGAGTCGGCATACCGGTACGCTGTTCCAGCACCTGCTTGACCACGTTGGAGTCAGACTCGGCGTGGGCGATGAAGCGGGTGATGGCCGGTGTCATCGGGAGCGGCACGGAGGCGGTGGAGTTGAACTCCTCCTCGGTGCGCGACAGGGGCTCGTGTACTTCCATGTAGCGACCGCCATCCGGCTCGACCGTGGTCTTGACCGGCTGGTTGACGAACTGGACGCGGGTGCCGACCGGCACGTTGTCGAACAGATATTTGATGTCGTCAGCGCGCAGACGGACGCAACCGCTGCTCACCCGCAGACCGATACCGAAGGTGGCGTTGGTGCCGTGGATGGCATAGAGGTTGCCAATGTAGAGGGCGTGCAGACCCATGGGGTTATCCGGACCGGCTGGCCATACTGCCGGCAGGGTCTTGCCCTGGGCGGCATAGCGACGACGGATGTTCTCGGTCGGGGTCCAGGTCGGGTTGGCGCGCTTGCGCTCTACCTTGGTGATCCAGTTCTCCGGGGTGTTTACCCCCAGCTGACCGATGCCGATGGGCAGTACTTCCACCACGTTCTTCCCTTTCGGGTAGTAGTAGAGACGCATCTCGGCAACATTGATGACGATCCCTTCGCGGGGCGCGTTGGGCAGGATCAGCTGGTGGGGAATGATCAGGGTGCTACCCGCTTTCGGCAGATAGGGATCAACGCCCGGGTTGGCTTCCATGATGTTGGTCAGACCCAGCTGGAAGTCAGCAGCGATCTGCTCCAGCGGACGGTTGTCCGCAGGCACCACGTATTCCTGGTTTTCACCGATCAGGCGGCTGTTGGCCGCAGGCAGACGGTACTCGACGGCGGCAGCCTGCTGGCTGACCAGCGCAAATGTGCATAAAAGGGCCGAAGCGGCAGTGCGAAGGGGATTCATAAAATTCCTGTGTGGTTTCCTGTACCAAATGGGCCGGGGGCCGTCTCATCCTCGGTCTGCCGGTGGCGGGCCAACCTGCCCCACGACGCCAATAACCGAGCGCGCATTCTTTCCTGAGTCGGCCAAAATTTCAACTTCCATATGTTGCTTTTCTTGTTAAAAGTAGCCGTTTTCGGTGTGACGCTTATCAACAGGGCAAAAGCCCCCTTGGCAAGTCGCAGCAAAGAGAAAGATGAATGGCACGGCCCGCCTGTCAGCAAGCCGCCCGAGCCCCCGTCAACCACAACGCAGCGCCACCTTGCTTCACGGTTGCAGCCCTAGCTGAAACGTTTGTCACACCGGGAGAGATAGACCAATGTCGATGGAGGCTCTGTATTGGCATGAAGAGGGATAAAACCGTGCCTCGGCCACCCGCCGGTGCTGGAAGCCACTATAAAAAAACCGCTCCGAAGAGCGGTTAATGGAGCCACCAGGCAACCATAAAAGGGACTACAGGTAGTTGTCATTGGAATTACTGGACGGCTGCCTCTCCGGTGCCATTCTGCTCTTTGAGGAAGCTGATCCAGGGGGATGCCCGACCGCTGACGTTGCCATTCTGAGCCGCCTGGGTGAAGGCGTTGAGGGCCTCCTTCGGCTTTTGTTGCTCAAAATAGGCGACCCCGGTCAGGAACTTGAGATCCGCCCGCTGTTCACCATTGGCATTGGCTGCCGGTTTGGCGGCCAGCGCCACCAGATCCTGATAGCGTTTGCTCTGGATCATCATGCGCGCCATTTTCAGCTGCAGATCGGCGCTCGGGGCCAGCTGGTAGGACTTGGCCAGGGTGTCGATGGCCGGATCCAGCTCCTTGGCCTGATGCCAGTAGTTGGCCAGGGTCTTGTAGTTGCTGGCACTCTGCTCAATCACCCCGTCCTTCATCCCCTTCTCCATCACCCGTGCGGCGCGATGGGGAATGCCGGTGAAGGCGAGGTAGTTGGCGAGGCGCTGCAGCTCGGCGGCCTCGGTCAACATGCCGAGGTTATAGGCCGACTCCAGCGCAGCCAGCGCCTTGGCATCGTTGCCTGCCTGCATATGCATGGCAGACAGCTGGGTCCAGTACTTCTTCTTCTCCGGGAACATGTTGACCAGAGAGGTCAGCACCTCGGTCGCCGGTTTGTACTGTTTCAGCTCGTAGTGAGCCCCCATCTTCAGCAGATACCAGGACTCCGGCGCTTTACCTGCCGACAGCTTGATCGCCTGATCCACTGCCGGGATCGCGTCACGGTACTGCTTGAGCTGCACGTGGGCGTTGGCCAGCGTGATATAGGCATGGGAGTTGGGCTTGTCATCCTTGCCCTGGTTGGCAAACCACTCCTTCATGGTCTTGATCGAGCCCTGATAATTACCCTCAGCCATATAGAGCTGGGCCAGGTTGTAGCGCACCTGCTGGGCCACCGGTGGCGGCAGGCCGCCTGTCGCGATGGCATCGGCAAAGTACTTGGTCGCCTGACCGTATTTCTCCTGCTGAGCGGCCACGAAACCGAGTGTCTGCAATATGACCCCCTTGTCGTAGACTCGCTCGCCCGCGCCGGAGAGGGCATCTTGCAGCTTGGCATTGGCCTCGCCGTATTTCTTCTCGGTGATCAGCTCCTGCGCCTTGTTGACCGCCCGATAGGCCCGATCCGACAGGGCCGGCTGCTCGGCGGCCCAACTGGCGGTGCTGAGCAGCACCGCCATGGCGACCGGGGCGAGGATCATCTTGTGTAACTTGTTCATCGCCACCTTCCTTAGTTGACCGCAAACTCGATCTCTTGCTGCATACGGCTCGCCTGCGGCTTGCCATCCACCATGGCCGGTTTGAACGTCCACTTGGCGATGGTTTTGCGCGCCTCTTTGCCGAGGTCATAACTGCGCGGCTCTTCCTTGACGATCCGCACGTTGCTGACGGTGCCGCGCTCGGTGACGGTGAACTCCACCAGCACCTTGCCGGAGGCCAGCCCCGCCAGTGCCGCCTTGCGGGGCATCATGGGCTCGAAGGTTGCCAGCGGAATGGCGCCGTTGTTGCCACCGACTCCGCCACCACCACCGCCGGTACTGTAGGCACCCAGCGCGTTGCCACCACCGATGTTGACCGGGATGTCGAGCTTGGGCATGTCCATCGGCGCGCTCTCCATCTTCGGCCGATCCGTGCTGGCCACTTCCATCTCGGGAGGCGGTGGCGGACGCTTGGGCGGCGGCGGTTTGGGCAGCTCCCGCTGTTTCTCTTGCAGGGTCTCCTGGGGCTTGAGGCGGATGAAATCGGTCATGGTGACGTCATCCTTCTCCACCAGCTCCCGGTGATCCGGTGTGATCAGCTTGTTCATTCCCAGAAACAGAAAGAACACCACCACACAGGAGACCGCCAACGATATCAGGTATCTCATAGGTCTCTCTCCGGCATCAGCTGCTCTTGTCTGCCGCGATGGAGATGTTCTGGACACCGGCCATGCGGATCTGATCCATGACCTGCACCACCAGACCGGAACGGGATTCGTTATCGGCCTGGATCACCACGGCACTCTCCGGGTTCTCGGCCCGCAGCCGCTCGATGTTGGCGCGCACCGCACCGACCTCGACCACCCGCTTGTCGACCCAGACCTGACCGTTTTCGCGTACCGCGACCATGATATTGCCCTTCTTCACCGTCTCGGCCGTGCTGGCACTGGGACGGTTGATCTCGACACCGGACTCCTTGACGAAGGAGGTGGTGACGATGAAGAAGATCAGCATGATGAACACTATGTCCAGCATGGGGGTCAAATCGATAGCCGCCTCGTCAGCACCGCTGTCGCTGTAACGTTTTCTCATAGCAGAAACTCCTTGCTTGTTCTGTGCCCCCGGCAGGCCATGCCTCGCCGGGGGTATGCATCCTGCATCAACCGTGTTTCAGGTTGTCTTCCAGCTTTTGCACCGCCAGTTTGGCCTTGTGATCGAGCTGGTTGACAAAAAACAGGCCGGAAAGGGCGGCGATCATGCCCGCCATGGTCGGTACCGTTGCCTTGGAGATCCCCGATGCCATCGCCCGCGGCGAACCGGTACCAGTGATGGCCAGGGTGTCAAACACCTGCACCATCCCCACCACGGTCCCGAGCAGCCCCATCAACGGGCAGAGAGCGATCAGCACCTTGATGACAGGCATCCCCTTGTCCACCGCCATGGCAACCCGTGAGACCAGCTCGCGCCGGATCTGCTTGGCAGACCAGGAGAGATGATCGGTGCGAGCCAGCCAGGTGGCCTTGGTCTGCTTCACCTGCTTGGGGTAGACCGCCATGAAGTAGAACCAGCGCTCCAGCAACAGGGCCCACATCATCAGGGTCAGGAAGAACAGGGCGACCAGTACATCGCCCCCCAATCCCAAAAACCGGCGGACCGACTCGACTTCTTCAATCAACCAGAACCACATGGGTGACTCCTTACGCTGCGGCTTTGGAGGCGTGCAGACGTTCCTGATAACGGGCGACGAAACCGGCGCTCTGCTCTTCCAGCACCTGGATCAGACGACGGCTCTGGGTCTGCACAATGGTGTAGAGGAACAGCATGGGCACCGCGACGACCAGACCCTGCATGGTGGTCACCAGCGCCTCGGAGATACCGCCCGCCATCAGCTTGGGATCGCCGGTACCGAACAGGGTGATGGCCTGGAAGGTGGCAATCATCCCCACTACGGTACCGAGCAGGCCCAGCAGCGGCGCGACGGAAGCGATCAGCTTGATGAGGCTGATGCCCTTCTCGAACTTGGGCACGTTGCGCAGGATGATCTCGTCGAGCTTGGACTCCAGATCCTCGATGTTGTCACCGCGATGGTTCTGGTAGGCCCCCAGCATGTCACCAATGGGGTTGCCCTTGATGATCTGATCGGATTTCAGCTGCTTGCGCATGGACGAGCCGATCAGCGACAGGCGGATACCGCAGAAGATGGCCAGCAGGGTACCGATGACCCCCAATGCCAGGATCACATAACCCACGGAACCACCCTGATCGATACGCTCCTTGAGGGTCGGTGACTGCACCAGCAGGGAGAGGATCACGCCGCGAGACGGGTCGATAAAGATGGGCTTGACCCCGTCACCGCCCTGTTCAAACTCGGCGATCGGTTCCAGCACACTCTTCTCCGGTTGCCGGGAGAGCTGCTCGAACTTGCCGGTCTCCGGCACGAAGGTGAGGTACTTGCCTTCGGAAACAGTGTTGAACTCGCCGATCTGGGTGACAGTCTTCTCGGCCTGGTTGCCTTCGCCGTAGACCACGGTCGCCGGGATCTGGCTCACCTTGCCACCGTCCACCATGCGGCTGAGGGTAGTGGTCCAGAACGCTTCCAGATCGTCGCTGGAGGGGAGCTCTTTACTCTCGGCCAGACGGGTCAGCAGGGCGGATTGCTCCGGATGCTCGACCCGACGAGCGGAGGCGTTGAAGATCCCCTTGAACTCACCGGCGAACTGACGCAGTACACCAAACATCTCGCCCATGTTGCCGGAACGCTGGCGCAGGGTTTCGGTCAGTTCGGTCAGCTGCTTGTCGTTGGCATCAAAGGTCGCCTTGAGCTGCTCGCCCTTGGCGGTTTCGGCTGCCAGCTCGGCCTTGGCCTTGGCCAGCAGCGCACCCTGCTCGTTCTTGTCAGCCAGGAAGCGGGCTTCCCGCTCCTTGTTGAGTTGGGATTCGCTCAGGCTGGAGGCCTTGACCTGGTTCAGCAGCGCATTGAGATCCACCGGTTTTTCGGCAGCGGTCACCGGCAGGGTGACCAGGGTTGCTCCCGCAATCAGGGAGGCAATAGCAAGTTTGATTCCTTTCATGATTCTTTCTCCGCAGTTTGAACCGGCAGCTTGATCAGCGCGGGAGGCGCCTGCTTCTTGGCGATGCGAAGGCCCTGTTCAACCGCACTGCGATACTCCTGGGGCAACTCTTCCCACTGGCGGGTCTGCTTGTTCCACATGCCGGTCTCCTGACCATCCGGAGACTGGTAAAGCAGCGCGATGCGACCAACGCGCAGGAACTCGTAGGTCTTCTCGCTGCCATCCTTGTCCAGGCTCGCTTTGTAGGCCTCGATGGTGCGGCTGAAGCCCTCCTCGATCTGGTAGGCCTCCAGGATCTTGCGGTATTTCTCGGAGATGGTGACATCGGCCCGGTTCATCAGGTCGGTCAGAGCCGCCACGCGGTCCTCGCGCTCGACCTTCTGGAACGGCAGATCCAGTGACACAAACTGCTCGAGGGAGTCGATCATCTTGAGCATCAGCGGCACCACTTCGGTGCTGGTCTGGTCGATCTGGGCGATCTGCTTTTGCATCGACGCCAGCTCGGCACTCTGGGACTCGACCATCTTGCTCACCTGCTCGTTGTAGGTGCGCAGACTGTCGACCTGACGCAGGGCGGCCTTGTACTGGGCCAATGCGGATTCGGCAGATTCGGCATAGCTGTCGATCTTCTGCTGGGAAACTTTGGATGCGTTGTCGGTGGCGGCTTGAGCGTCCACGGCCTGACCGGCAGTGGCGGCAATCAGATTGAAGCTGGTCAACAAGGCGGCCGAAACCAGGCTGCCAAGGAGCGCTTTCTTCATTGTAATGGTCCTTGTCTTCATAGGATTACCCTATCTCCGTAACTTCCTTGGACGTTGGGCACAGCCGGCCCGACCGAGCCGGCTGAGGTTGTATATCAACAGGGTTGATTAGAACTTGTAATTGCCTTCCACAAAGACAGTCCGACCAATCGGATTGTCATAATCGTTGGCAAAGTAGGGGGCGGTATCGCTGATGCGGTCAGCCGGAGGAGTCTTGTCAAACAGGTTGACCGCACCCAGTGTCACGCTGGCAGCTTCGTTAATCTGATACCCCATGGTGAGATTCCATGTCGTGAAGCTAGCGATTTCAGGTTCAAATCCTTGAGCTTTAGCATCTTCGCAATCAGTGAAGTAGTAATTGTTAGCGTAAGATGAGCACATCCGATCACGATAGTTAGCAAACAAGGTTGTTGTCAGGTCACCATAACCCCATCCAAGCTCCCAGTTTCCTTTATATTTCGGAGTGAAAGGCAGGTCATCAACAGCCGATTCTCCCGCCTGCACGATGCGCTCGCGTTTAAGCTCACGAGTGAGAGCTATTGAAGTACGGAAGATACCGAAAGAATCAGTCTCGTAACTGTATTTTACTTTGAAGTCGAGACCTGAAATCTTCTCGGATGCCATGTTGACCGGACCATAGCTTACTTTTACCAACTTACCGTTAGCATCGCGTTCCACCACTGAGCCTGGATACTGAGATGGGTTATTAATGACTTTCTGACGATCAGGGTCATCAACAATATCCTCGAGATCGATGTAATAGTAATCAACTGTGAAACCCAGACGCTCGATCGGTTCCCAAGCCAAGCCCAAGTTGTAGTTGTTACTACGCTCTTCCTTTAGAGCCTTATTGGGGCCGGTAACAACATCGTAGTACTGAGTCCCACACGCTTCTGCGATCGCAGGAGTAGACTTGTCACCCAAGCCAGACCCTCCCTGAGCCAAGCAGTATTGCAAGTCAGAACTAGAACCAAACGCCTGAGTTGAACCACCAAATAGTCGCTTCATATCAGGAGCCTTGAAACCTTGCCCCCAGCTACCACGCAATAACAGCGTATCAATAGGGCGATAGGTAATGGCAACCTTGGGAGTGAACGCACCGCCGGTTTCAGAGTCATCAAAATAGCGATCGTAGCGGCCAGCCAATGTCATCTCGACGTCAGTGATCATCGGAATGAGAAGTTCCCCACCAAGACCGACTTGATCGCGTTTACCACCGCCTTCAGTACCTCCCAAACCAGAAAAACCACCGGCTTTGGTTATGTCATCGGTTGTCTCGCTATAGTCCGTGTTAGTCCACTCGGCAGCAAGAGCGAAACCCGAGGTGCCAGCAGGGAGTTCAACCAAATCACCGCTCAGAGCACTATTGAAACTCCACAACTTGGTGGAGGCATCCTTATTGGAGTTTCCTGAATATTTGGCGACGGTAGCAGGATCGATTCGCTGGAATAGGTCTACATCCCCCTGGCGAACAGCATCTTCGAGTGTCCCAAGTACAGCAGGATTGTCTGTGGACACATCTTGGGTAGCGTAGCCTGCATAGGCTTCCCACTCATATTTATCAGCCAATGTACCAGTCAAACCTGTCGTGAAAGCCGCTGCATCAGAGGTGGTATTACTTTGGCGCGGTCCGAACTCGACAAGACGGCGTACATAGGAGCCCTCTTGACCATATGGATTACCAGGATCCGTTGCGGAAACCTTAACCTCTAGGGGATTGGGTTCAAATTGTGAGTTAGTCTCCTTGGTTCCCCAGCGAAGCTCTGCCATTGCTGTGACATTATCAGTGATATCGTACTCACCACGCCCCATCAGATCGTACTGCTTGTCTTCTGGTTTGAGGGTTCGATCACCAGCTCGGTTATAACCACATTTGCCATTTGCCAGCTTGACTGCATTTTCACCAATAAGACTGGTGCAATCTGCAACTGTTGCAACCAATGCGCCATTAGACTTCTGGAAGTTGGCTCCGTAACTAGAGAAGTTACCAAAAGCTGAACGATCTGATTTATCCAAACCGGCCCAGTCACGATCTTTGTTCTTCAATATTTCATTGCCAGAAAACTGACCCACAACCATGGTTCTGGCCCGCTCCCATTGGGAGCCCGCAACAATGTCAACGCGACCATGCTGATAACCACCTTCGGTCGTATCACCATATTTTGCTTTGACAGCGACCCCATCGAAATCTTTTTTCAGAATGAAGTTAACTACCCCTCCGATGGCATCAGAGCCGTAAATGGCAGAGCCTGCATCAGTGAGGATCTCGACACGCTCGATGGCAGCAACAGGAATTTGACCAATATCGGTGAAGTTACTGGACCCGTCTTGTGCAAGCGGGTATTGAGGAAGACGTCGACCATCAACAAGCACCAAGGTCTTGCCAGCGCCTAAGCCGCGCAAGTTGACTGACTGAGCAGCAGGCGTGAATGAGAAAGAATTTGTCTGATTCATCACACCGCTGTTTTGCGACAAAGAGCCAAGAATATCTGCTGCACTATTAAACCCGCGAGCTTCAATATCTTTTGCACTAATCATGGTAACAGGTGATGGGCCTTCCACCTGAGTTGTAGATATACGGGAGCCAGTGACTTTGATTTTCTGCAGTTTTTCGACGTTCTGCCCTTCTTCGGCAGATACGGATGGGGCCGCCGCAAGGCTCGCCAAGGCGAACGCAATCGCAGCAGAGATTCTGCTCTTCCTAAGCATCGCTTATATCCTTCCTGGTTGTTTATTGTTTGCTTCCTGATACCGCCCTCTTTGGAGCGATGTGTAAGGCTTATCAATCTTTGACTAGCGACGTCAATGGAGCAGGGGTGTGGCGAGGTCAGGCGTAGAATAAGCGGAGTGTATTAATTTTGACCGGCATAATTAGTGAATAATTCTACCAAAAACAACCAACACAATGTGAAAACATTGTTAAATGGCATAAATGGCGCTGAATTAAAATTTGATGAACTTATTAGTTAACGTGCTGTCCGTTTATATTTTATTTTGATTTATCGGTCTTAATAAGCATAAAACACTAACTTCATGAGGGTTTCATCTGACGGTTCTAATGGGGATAACAGATAAGATCGTCGAGATGGTATCGTTTTCCTTTAATTTCACATCTCAAACAAAAACATTATAAATCAACAAGTTAACACCGATAAAAACTCAAATAAACAGCTATTTATATTTTTTAAAATAATGTTGAGCAGTAGCGTTTTGTTTTGATTTTTACTTTTCAGATAAAAAACGTCATTTTTCGGTGCTTTTGGTCTCAGCGGGTCATTTGTCCCAGTTTTCCATTTCCTTGTACTTGATTTTTGTTGCAGAGCTTTTACAGTGACCAAGCGGATTGTCTGCTGTTTGGCAACCAATCCAGCGCGTAATGCCAGGAAGGACAGGCCCGTCACCGGATTTGACTGGCCGCAAAAAAGAACAACAAGGACGAGGTTCCACCATGCTGTCGTATTTCCTACGCCGGATGCTTTTGATCATCCCGACGTTTCTCGGTATCACCCTGCTCGTCTTCACCATCACCCGTTTCGTGCCGGGCGGACCGGTCGAACGCATGCTGCTACAAGCCCAGGTTTCCCAGAATGAATCTGGCCGCTCCAGCGGCAGCAAGGGGGCGCAGGCCCTCTCCGATGAACAGATCGAGGAGCTCAAGGCCTTCTATGGCCTCGACAAGCCGATGCTGGTCGCCTACTGGGAGTGGCTGCAGAAGCTGGCGGTGCTGGATCTGGGCGAATCGACCCGCTACTACGAACCGGTGTGGGATCTCATCAAGGAGCGGCTCCCCGTTACCGCCTTCTTCGGGCTGGCAACCTTTCTGCTGAGCTATGCGGTCTCCATTCCGCTAGGTGTGGCGAAGGCGCTCAGGCACAACAGCCGCTTCGACTCGTTGAGCTCCATGCTTATCTACATGGCCTATGCCCTGCCAGCCTACGTGGTGGGGATCTTCCTCATCACCGTCTTCGCCTTCCATCTGGAGTGGCTGCCGATGGGCGGTTTTCCGGGGGATGATTTTGAGTATATGGAGAGCAGCTGGGATCAGATCCGCACGGTCTTTGCCCACGCCCTGCTGCCGCTTATCGCCTACGCCATCGGCGATTTCGCCATCCTCACCATGACTATGAAAAACAGCCTGATGGAGAACCTGTCGGCCGATTATGTGCGTACTGCGGTGGCCAAGGGGTTACCGTTTCACAAGGCGGTCACCGACCACGCGATGCGCAACAGCCTGATCCCCATCGCCAGTCACCTGGGGTCTGTGCTCACCGTTTTCTTTGGCGGCTCCTTCCTCATCGAGACCATCTTCAACATCGACGGCATCGGCCTGCTCGGTTACGAGGCGATCGTCGAGCGGGATTACCCCACCGTCATGGGCATTCTGACCATCACCTCCATGCTGATGCTGATTGGCAATATCGTCTCCGATATCTGCGTTGCCCTCGTTGATCCCCGCGTGCGGTTTGGAGACTGACCATGAATCAGACCTCTATTGCCATGCCGATGCTGATATCACGCCATATCGTCTCCGATATCTGTGTTGCCCTCGTTGATCCGCGCGTGCGGTTTGGAGACTGACCATGAAGATCAATCCGGTTACCTTGAAAAAACTCAAGCGCTTCAAGTCGATCAAGCGCGGTTACTACTCCTTCATCATCTTCACCACCCTGGTGCTGCTCTCCCTGCTGGCGGAGCTGCTGGTCAACAGCCGGGCACTGATAGTGAGCTATCAGGGCCAGTTGCACTTCCCCACCTATGGCGATGTGATCCCCGGTCAGCAGTTCGGGCTCGATTACGAGTACGAAACCAACTACCGCCAGCTCAAGGCCAAATTTGCCGCAGAGGGCCAGGGAGACTGGGTACTGCTGCCGCCGGTACCCTGGAACCCCTACGAGCAGGATTTCAAGGAGGATGCCTACCCGCCCTACGCCCCTAACCTGGCGGAGCGCCACTTCCTCGGCACCGACACCAGCGGCCGAGACGTGCTGGCGCGACTGGTTTACGGCTTTCGCATCGCCATCGGCTTTGCCTTTATCGCGCTGGCGGCCAGTTACGCCATCGGGGTAACCATCGGCTGTCTGATGGGCTTTCTCGGCGGCCGCTTCGACCTCATCCTGCAACGCTTTATCGAGATCTGGTCCCAGGTGCCGTTTCTCTACGTCATCATGATCCTGGTGTCGCTGGCCAAGCCCAACTTCGGCCTGTTTGTCGCCATCAACGTGCTGTTCGGCTGGATGGGGATCACCTGGTATATGCGCACCCTCACCTACAAGGAGCGGGCGCGGGACTATGTGATGGCGGCACGGGCACAAGGGGCGACCACCGGGCGGATCATCTTCAACCACATCCTGCCCAACACCCTGATGATGATCGTCACCCTGGCGCCGTTCGCCGTGGTGGGCAATATCTCCACCCTGACGGCCCTCGACTATCTTGGCTTCGGGCTGGCACCGCCGACCCCGAGCTGGGGAGAGCTGCTCTCCCAGGGCATCAACAATCTGGATGCCATCTGGATCGTCAGCTCGGTGGTGGCAGCGGTGAGTCTGGTGCTGATCATGGTCTCCTTTATCGGCGAGGCGATCCGCGAGGCGTTCGATCCGCGCAAATTTACCCGTTACCAATAAGCCAGCCGATGTCAGCGCATCGGCAGGCGTCGGGTAACGAACAGTGATTAATGAAGGACGGGCCGCCGCCATCGGCGGTCCCGAGAGCAAGGGATAATCCCGTTATCAATCAAGGCCCCCAGTGCAGGGGCCAGACCTGGAAGTCAAACATGAAAAATAAAATCAAATGGATAGGTGCTCTCTTTGTGCTGGTAAACGGATCCTCGGTCTGGGCGGCCAGCCTGCCTGCGGATCTCAAATGGGAGACCAACGACACGGATCCTGTGTTCGCCTCCCCCAAGGCGCAGCCGGGCGGCAGCCTCAATATGTTTGTGGAGAGCTTTCCGCTGACGTTCCGCACCGTGGGGCCAGATTCCAACGGATCGTTCCGCTCCTTTATTCTCGATAACCAGTTGCGACTCATCAGCTTCCACCCCAATACCGGCAACCCCATTCCCTCGCTGGCGACCCACTGGGCCATCGCGCCAGACAGCCAGACCGTCTACTTCAAGCTGGATCCCCGCGCCAAATGGTCGGATGGCAAGCCGGTCAATGCTGACGACTACACCTTCGGCTACGAGATGATGCGCTCCAAACACATCAAAGGGCCCTGGTTCAACAACTACTACACCACTGAAGTGGTAGCGGTAGAGAAGATCGATGATCACACCATTCTGGTCAAAGCGGGCAACCGCAAGGCCAAGATGGACCTGCTCAACACCACCGAGCTGTGGCCCCAGCCCAAGCACTACTACAAGCTGACCCCCAACTGGGTGAAGCAGTACAACTGGGCCGTGGTGCCCACCACAGGTCCCTACGTGATCAGCGACGTCAAGAAGGGCAAGTCGGTCACCTTCAGCAAGCAGAAGGATTGGTGGGCAAAAGACGATCGCTACAACCAGCACAGATTCAACATCGACACCATCAAGGTGCAGGTGATCCGCGACCACAACATCGCCTTCCGCCACTTCCTGAAAGGGGAGATCGATACCTTCGAGATGATCCTGCCCAACTGGTGGCATGAAAAAGCGGTCACCCCGGAGTACAAAAAAGGCTACGTGCAAAAAGTAATGGCCATGACCGATACCAAACAGGGCGGTCAGGGGGTTCACCTCAATGTGGCCAACCCCAAGCTGGCGGACGTAAACGTGCGCCTCGGCATCCAGCACGCCTTCAACATCGACAAGATGATCGAGACCGTGCTGCGCGGCGACTATGACAGAGCCACCACCTTCGACTCGGGCTTTGGCGAGTTCACTGACATCACGCTGCCACAGCGGGCTTATGACATCGGCAAGGCGCGGGAGTACTTTGCCAAGGGCGGTTACAACAAGCCGGGGCCGGACGGCATCCTGCAAAATGAGAAGGGAGAGCGGCTGACGCTGGCACTCACCTACACCAGTCAGGAGCACTCCAAGCGACTGACAGTGCTGAAAGAAGAGGCCAAGAAAGCGGGGCTGGATCTGGAGCTCAATCTGGTGGATGGCGCCACCGGCTTCAAGGTGATGCTGGAGAAGAAACACGAGGCGGCCTGGCTCGGTTGGGGCGGCGGCGGTCTCTATCCGCAATATTGGGAGTTTTTCCACTCCGCCAACGCCAACAAGCCGCAGACCAACAACCTGTTCAACGTAGCGGACAAGGAGCTCGACGCGCTGATCGACGCCTACAACGTCGAATTCGACATGGCCAAACGGGCCAAGCTCTCCCAGCAGATCCAGCAGCGTATCTATGATCTCGCCATCTTCGTGCCCGGGGTGCAGCTCAACTATGTGCGGGCCAGCAGTTGGCGTTATGTGATGCTGCCGGAAGTGCCTGCCACCAAGAACACGCCGGACCTGCTCTACTGGCCGATGGATGGTTATCCTCACAGTAGCGGCGGTCTGCTCTGGCTCGATCCCAAGGTGAAGGAAGAGACCCGCAACGCCAAGGAGGCAGGGGAAGCGCTGGCGCCCATCAACCTGCTCGACAAGACCTATGCACGTCATTGATATTCAGGCCATTGCGAAGGGAGCAGCCGTTATGCCCAACACCCAGGCCCCCATTCTTGACGTACCGGATAACGGGTGGGAGTTCGCCGTTGATAACGGCCAGCACCCAGCCCCAATCCTCGACGTACCGGATAACGGGGGGGAGTTCGCCGTTGATAACGGCCAGCACCAGACTCCAATCCTCGAAGTGCGCGATCTTGAGGTGGAGTTCGCCGTCGATGACGGCAAGATCAAGGTGCTCGACGGGGTCAGCTTCAAGGTGGCCCCGGGTCAGACGCTGGGGATCGTCGGCGAGTCCGGCTGTGGCAAGAGTGTCACTTCACTCGCCATCATGGGGCTGCTGCCCAAGCCCCACGGTCAGGTAGTCGCCGGTTCCATCCGCTTTCAGGGGGAAGATCTGTTGTCGCTTGCACCGGATCAGATGTACAAGGTGCGCGGCAACCGCATCTCGATGATCTTTCAGGAGCCGATGACGGCCCTCAACCCGGTGCAGACGGTGGGGGAACAGCTGATGGAGGTGTTTCGCCTCCATCGCCCCGAGTATGACAAGGCCCAACGCAAAGCCGCGGCCATCGCCATGCTGCAGAAGGTGGGGATCCCGGAACCGGCCCAGCGCTTTGCGGTCTATCCCCATAATCTCTCCGGCGGTATGCGCCAACGGGTGATGATCGCCATGGCGCTCTCCTGCGAGCCAGACCTGCTTATCTGCGACGAGCCGACCACGGCGCTGGATGTCACCATTCAGGCCCAGATCCTCGAACTGATGAAAGAGCTGCAGGCCCAGACCGGGATGGCCATCATCTTTATCACCCACGATCTGGGGGTGGTTGCAGAGCTGTGCGACGAAGTGGTGGTGATGTACGCCGGGCGGGCGGTGGAGCAGGCCGATGTGTTCGAACTGTTTGACCATCCCCGTCACCCCTATACCCACGGCTTGATGAGCTCGATCCCGCGCCTGGAGGATGAGCCCAAGAGCCTGCTCAAGACCATCAAGGGACAGGTACCGGCCCTGCACGAGATGCCCGCTGGCTGCCGCTTCTCCAACCGCTGCTCCCATGCGACCGATCTCTGCATCAGCGCCATTCCGGCGGTGGAGCAACTCAATCCGCGCCACCATGTCGCCTGTCACTACTGGAAGGAGTTGACCCCATGAGCACTCTGTTATCGGTCAGGGATCTGAAACAGCACTTCCGGCTGGGAGGCGGCTTCCTGCGCAAGCAATATACGGTTCATGCGGTGGATGGCATCAGCTTCGATCTCAAGCAGGGGGAGACGCTGGGGCTGGTGGGTGAGTCGGGCTGCGGCAAGTCCACCCTCGGGCGCAGCCTGCTCAAGCTGTTCGAGCCGACCGCAGGCACCATCACCTTCGAGGGGCGCGACATCACCGCCCTCAGCCCGAAGGAGATGCGCTCCCTGCGTCAGGAGATGCAGATGGTGTTTCAGGACCCTGCAGAATCCCTCAACAGCCGCCACACCGTGGGCCAGATCCTGGAGGAGCCCTTTATCATCCACGGTAAAGGCAACACTGAGCAGCGGCGCGGCTGGGTGCAAGAGCTGCTGGCAAAAGTGGGCCTGCCGGGAAGTGCGGTGGATCGCTACCCCCACGAGTTTTCCGGCGGTCAGCGCCAGCGGATCGGCATCGCCCGCGCCATCGCCCTCAAGCCCAAGCTGCTGGTGTGCGACGAGGCAGTCTCGGCCCTCGATGTCTCGGTGCAGTCGCAGATCGTCAACCTGCTGCTCAGCCTGCAGCGGGAGATGAACCTCTCCATCATCTTCATCGCCCACGATCTGTCGGTGGTCAAACACATCTCGGATCGGATTGCGGTGATGTATCTGGGACGGATCGTCGAGCTGGCGGATGCCCAGTCGCTCTATCTGGCGCCGCGCCACCCCTATACCCAGGCGCTGATCTCCGCCATTCCGGTACCGGACCCGCGCAGGCGCAGCCAGCGCATTCTGCTGACCGGCGATGTGCCCTCCCCCATCTCGCCGCCAAGCGGCTGCCACTTCCACCAGCGCTGCCCCCATGCGACCGAGCTGTGCAAAAGCAAGGCGCCAAGGCTTGAGGCGTGTGATGAGGCCCATCATCAGGTGGCCTGCCACACCCCGCTCGCCGTCGGTGGTCACGCTATCAGCGGCAGCGCCATCAGCGGCAACGCTATAAGCGGCGACAGCAGGCTGGAGCAGGCGAGCTAGGCGCAGCGAACAAACCCCAGGGTAGAAACAGACGAGGCGGCCATCAGGCCGCCTCGTGCTATCGGGTCACTCTTGTCTTATCGTGTCACGGCTGCCGCTTGTCAGGCAATCTGGTAACGGCCCGGCTTGTGGTTGAGTGTCAACACCAGATTACAGATAACCGCCGCCACGATGGAGAGCGCCAGGATCCAGGGCTGCACCACGAAAAACGAGGCAACAACAATGGCGCAATCGAGCCCCATCTGCAGCTTACCCGCCCGGATGCCAAAGCGATCCTGAATAAAGAGCGCCAGAATGTTGAAGCCCCCCAGACTCGACTTGTGACGGAACATAATAAGCAGCCCCATGCCAATCAAGGTACCGCCGATCAGCGCCGCATAGAGGGGCTCTATCTTGCCGATCTGCAACACCCCGTTGAGGTGATCGGTCATGTAGGAGACCGCCGCCACCGAGACAAAGGTGTTGAAGGTAAAACGTGGCCCCATCCGCAGCCATGCCAGCGCATAGAAGGGCAGGTTGATGCCGAAAAACAGCAGGCCAAAGCTGATGCCGGTCACCTTTTGCAGCAGCAGTGCCAGCCCGGCAGTCCCGCCGGTGAGCAGGCCAACCTGATGAAATAGAAAGATGCCGAGGGAAACAAAGCCGGCCGCCGTCAGCAGGGCCAGCACATCCTCATAGACGGGATGGGCAGTGCGAATCGAGGTGTTATCCATAACCTGTATCCAAGCGAAGTAAAGAGAGAGTGTCTGTCGCCTGCCGTTGCGGGCGGGCTGCGAGCCCTTTCCACAGGGCTTCGTTATGGGGTCCAGTCTATTTTTTGTGAAAAGGATCACAACAGCCCGGCTGAACGCCCCATTCTGGTGCCTGTCATCTGGCATTGACACCCGCTGCACCAAGATGCAGCATGCCGCGGTTTAAGCGCGCCATCACTCCATTCACAGCACGAGGCACTTTTCATGAAGGTCACCATTTTTGGCACAGGCTATGTCGGGCTGGTGCAGGCCGCCGTTCTGGCCGAGGTGGGCCATCAGGTCTGCTGCGTGGATGTGGATGATGAACGGATCGCCGCCCTCAGGCTGGGGCAGATCCCCTTCTATGAGCCGGGGCTGGCCCCGCTGGTCGAGAGCCATCTGGCCAGCGGCCGCCTGAGCTTCACGGTCGATCCCGCCATTGGCGTGGCACACGCCGACCTGCTGCTGATCGCCGTGGGCACCCCGGCTGACGAGGATGGCTCGGCCGACCTGCAACATGTGCTGGCGGTGGCCGACACCATAGGCCGACTGATGAGCCGCCCCAAGCTGGTGGTGACCAAGAGCACTGTGCCGGTCGGTACAGCGCAGCAAGTAAGAGAACACATTGAGCTGCAGTTGGCCGAACGGGGGCTGACCCTCGCCTGCGAGGTGGCGGCCAACCCCGAGTTTCTCAAGGAGGGAGCGGCGGTCAACGACTGCATGCGGCCGGATCGCATCATCATCGGCTGTGACAGTGAGCGGGCACTTGAGCAGTTGCGCGCCCTCTACGCCCCCTTCAACCGCAATCACGACCGGATCGTGGTGATGGATCTGCGCAGCGCCGAGCTCACCAAGTACGCCGCCAACGCCATGCTGGCCACCAAGATCTCCTTTATGAACGAGATGGCTGCCCTCGCCGAGCAGCTGGGGGCCGATATCGAGGCGGTGCGTCAGGGAATGGGAGCCGATCCCCGCATCGGTTACCACTTTATCTACCCGGGCTGCGGCTACGGCGGCTCCTGCTTCCCCAAGGATATCAAGTCGTTGCGCCATACCGCGGCGAGTGTCGGCTGCGACGCCCCGCTTTTAGCGGCGGTCGAGCAGGTCAACCAGCGCCAGCAACAGAAGATGGCGCAAACCCTGCTGACCCGCTTCGGCCCGGATCTGCGTGGCCACACCTTTGCCCTGTGGGGACTGGCGTTCAAACCCGGCACAGACGATATGCGCGATGCGCCGAGCCGCCCGCTGCTGGCCGCCATCTGGGCTGCCGGTGGCCGGGTGCAGGCCTTTGATCCCAAAGCGATGGGGCGTACCCATGAGCTTTACGGCCAGCGGCCGGATCTGCTGCTCTGCCCGACTCAGGAATCTGCGCTGGAAGGGGCCGATGCTCTGCTGATCTGTACCGAGTGGCAGGCGTTTCGCGCCCCCGATTTCCAGCAGTTGAAGGCCCTGCTCAACCAGCCCGTCATCATCGATGGCCGCAACCTCTATGACCCCCGCCAGCTCAGCGAGCTCGGGTTTGACTATCACGCCATCGGGCGGCCACATCTTCCCGCCAAAAAGCCGCCTGCCAACACCAGTTGCAACCCGGAGACTAAACCATGATCTATCTGGTCACCGGCGTCGCCGGTTTTATCGGTTTTCATGTAGCCAGCCAGCTGTGCGCCGCAGGTCATCGGGTGGTGGGGATCGACAACCTCAACGACTACTACGAGGTGAGTCTGAAAGAGGCGCGGCTGGCCCAGCTGGCCAGTTTCCCCCATTTTCACTTCGAGCGGCTGGATCTGGCGGATCGTGAAGCCATGGCGGCCCTGTTTGCCCGCCATCGCTTCGAGCGGGTGATCCATCTGGGGGCGCAAGCGGGGGTGCGCTACTCAATCGACAATCCGTTCGCCTATGCCGACAGCAACCTCACCGGTATGCTGACGGTGCTGGAGGGGTGTCGTCACCACGGGATTCAGCATCTGCTCTACGCCTCCTCCAGCTCGGTCTATGGCATGGGGGATCAGATGCCCTACTCCACCGCGCAGCAGGTAGATCACCCCGTCTCCCTCTACGCCGCCACCAAGAAGAGCGGCGAGCTGATGGCCCACGCCTACTCGGCGCTCTATGGCCTGCCCACCACAGGGCTGCGCTTCTTTACCGTCTACGGCCCCTGGGGCCGCCCCGACATGGCCATCATCAAGTTCACTCGCGCCATCCTCGCGGGAGAGCCCATCGATGTGTACAACCACGGCGATCTCAGCCGCGACTTCACCTATATCGACGACATCGTCGAGGGGATCCTCGCCGTGGCCGACCAGCCGCCCCGCCCCAATCCCGATTGGCACGCCAGCGAGCAGAGCGCGGCCGAGAGCGCCGCCCCCTACCGCATCCTCAATATCGGCAACGGCCAGCCGGTACGGCTGCTCGATTTTATCGAGGCGCTGGAAGAGGCCATCGACAAACCCGCTATCAAGCGGATGCTGCCGATGCAGGCAGGCGACATGCACGCCACCTGGGCCGACAGCGAGCCGCTGCACACCCTCACCGGCCTGCGCCCCGCCACGCCCCTCAAGCAAGGTGTTGCCGAGTTTGTCCGCTGGTATCTCGACTACTACCGGCCCGCCCGCTGACGAGCGCGGGTAACCCCTCGGTCATTGATGAGTTAATCAGATACCACTGATGCCCCGCGGGTTTTAGGATGGCTAAACGCACTGTCTGCGCACCATAGCGAGGATTTGAGATGCAATCACAGGAACAGGGTCTGATCGATGGACTGTTCGACCGCCTCAAGAAAGCGCAAGCCAGGGATAGCAAGCGAGACCAACAAGCGGATCAGCTGATCCGCCAGCATCTGGCCCAGCAGCCCGATGCCCCCTACTACATGGCCCAGGCGCTGCTGCTCCAGCAGGCTGCCCTTACTCGCCTCAACGAGCGGGTCAAGGAGCTGGAAGCCAGCCAGAGCGCCCCAAATGGTGGCAGTTTTCTCTCCGGCCTGTTTGGTAGCGAAAGCAGCCCGCCCCCGCGCTTTACGCCACCACCGGCAACCGCTTCTGCCCAGCCTGCATCCCGTGCCAGCTCCTTTTTAGGGGGCGCCCTGCAAACCGCCGCCGGTGTGGCCGGTGGCGTGATGCTGGCCGATATGATCGGCGGACTGTTTCACAACAATCGGCCCGAGGAGATCATCGACATCATAGAGCCAGCGCCCATCGCCAATCCGGTCGATGCGGAACCGGTGCGCTGGGACGGCTGGGATTCACCTCCCGATGCTGGCAGCAATTTTCTCGACGACGATAGCCAGAGTAGCGGCTGGGCCGACAGTGACGATAACAACGGCGGTTTCTTCTGACCGTCAAACCATTACTGGCCCCGCACCTAGCGGGGCTCAACTCGATACGAAACCCATGACTATGGAAAGTGTGATGACACCACGGATCGGCAGCGGCATGACGCGATATACTCAGCGCGCTTCGTGCCACCCGGGAACAACTCCCGACCCCAGGCGCTCTGTCCGTGGCCACGCAACACCCCCATGACGACAAGGAGCCACCTCATGATCCGAACCCTGCTTTTGACCGGTGCCGCCATTGCGGCCTATGCCCTGACCCAGAACCACTCTCTGCTTCCCCTGCTCAGCCTGCTGGCCCTGCTTTCGCTCTGGGTTGTCAGCGAAGTTGGCAGCTTCTATCGCACGCTTCCTCCCGCCGTGCTGGATGAGCAGGAGTATCACCACGACTTCTAACCGGATGAAAAATGGTGTTAAACTGTCGAGATGCCGTTAGTTCCATACCGTTTTGCTCTCTGAAATCAACCGGCTATAACAACAGGATCCACTGGGTTCGTGGCGATAGCAGCCATGTTCCTCTATATCTTCTGTACTCAAACAGGAGATAACCCATGAGGCACATCAGCGAAAACGGACTGTTTTTGCTGCTTTTTTTGTCGTTGTTACTGGCAGGTACGCCGCGGGCGATGGCACAAGGCAGGGATTTCAGACAGGCCCCCAAGGCGCTGACGGCGATCAAGCAGGGTCAAGTGGCCCAGCAACACGGCAATCTGCAAAAAGCCATCGCCCTCTACTGTGTCGCCGCCAGCACTGGCAACCCAGAGGGATATTTCCGGATCGGCCGCCTGCTCGCCACCGGCCCCGCCTCGGTGCGCAGCGCCAAGCTGGCCAACAGCTACCTCGCCATGGCAATGCGCCTTGGTAACCGACAGGCTGCACGCTACTACAACGCCCGCATCGGCAATGCTCCCATGGGTGATCAGTGCGGCATCGGGAGCCGTGGCGGTCAGGGTGGCTATCTGGCCGGGCTCCCCTCCACCCCCTTCAATGTCGACACCTGGATTGCACACCAGCCACCCGCAAAGCAAAAACTGGTCATCATGCTGCGCCACGCCGCCAAACACCATAAGGTGGATGCCAGGCTGGTACGGTAATCCCCCCATTTTTTGGAGCACTCAAAAGTAGAGGTCATGCGGCCTGTGCCAAGCGCTGTTTCGGCGTGTAGCCGCCCAGCGCCATATTGGGCCGCTCATGGTTATAAACCCACAGCCAGTTCGTGGCAAATTCCTGTAACTCATTCAGTGACTCAAACAGGTAATGGCCCAACCAGTCGTAACGCACAGTGCGGTTAAATCGCTCTATGTAGGCATTCTGCTGCGGGTTGCCTGGCTGGATATACCTCAGCGCAATCCTCTTCTGCTGCGCCCATTGCTTGAGCTCTTCGCTGATGTATTCCGGACCATTATCACAGCGGATTGCGGCTGGTTTGCCCCGCCACTCGATGACCTGCTCCAGCACCCGTTTGACTCGCGAGGCAGGCAAGGAAAAATCCACCTCGATGCACAGTGCTTCGCGATTGAAGTCATCGATCACATTAAACAACCGCACCGAACGACCATCGCTGAGCTGGTCATGCATAAAGTCCATCGACCAACAGTGATTCGGTTGGTCAGGGACTGCCAACGGCTCCGGCTTGGCGCGTACTAGCCGCTTCTTGGGTTTTATCCGCAGATTGAGCTCTAGCGCCCGATAGATCCGGTAGACCCGCTTGTGGTTCCAGCCAAAGCCTTTGACGTTACGCAGGTACAGGAAGCACAGTCCGAAACCCCAGTTGCGCTGGTTGGCGGTGAGGCGCAGTAGCCAGTCGGCAATCTCCTGGTTTTCATCAGCCAGCACGGGCTGATAACGGTAGCAACCCTCGCTCACCTTGAACACCTGGCAAGCCAGACGGATAGAAATGGCGTAATGAGCCACAGCCTTGGTCGCCATCTCCCTGCGGGCAGATGGCGTCACCACTTTTTTGCCATCGCCTCGGAGATGATCTCAGCCTTTAGGCGCTCCTCGGCATACATCTTCTTAAGGCGACGATTTTCCTCTTCCAGCTCTTTGAGGCGCGCCATGAGAGAGGCATCCATGCCACCGAATTTGGAGCGCCACTTGTAGAAGGTGGCGGAGCTGATGCCATGCTCACGGCAGAGCTCAGGGACGGGTGAACCAGACTCGGCCTGCTTGAGGATGGCGATGATCTGTGCATCGCTAAAGCGTGATGTTTTCATGTAGAACCTCCTGCGTTCAAGATACGAGAAAATTCTACTTATGAGCACCTCAGTTTTTCGGGGGGATTACC
>NZ_JBFODS010000047.1:0-5276 GCF_040908445.1 Aeromonas sp. R10-2
TTTTACTTTGGCGAGCATAAGGGTACCACCAATCATCAGTTGGCCACCTCTCGCCATTCATCCATGAGTGTCGCACTTATTATCTGAATTCCCGTTTTGCTGTTTATTTTATTGCTGGCTTTTCCGCTCTCTTATTATTCCCATCGGGCATTGAGCCGCTTTGTGCTCTCCAGCTCCCACAAGGAGGGGGATATCACCCATGTGGTGGAGGAGCACTTCGGAGCCAAGGCGGGCAAGCTGTTGATGCTGGTCTATCTGATGGCCTTCTACCCCATCATTCTGGTCTACAGCATCTCCATCACCAACGCGATCCAGAGCTTCGTTGTTCACCAGCTGGGGGATGCCGAGCTTCCGCGCGGCTTGCTGGTGCTGGGGGTGATGCTGGGCCTGCATCTGGTGCTGCTGGCCGGCAAACAGATCGTGGTGTCGGCCATCAGCGTGTTGGCACTGCCGATGGTTGCCTTTCTGATTGGCCTCTCCATCTATCTGCTGCCCCAGTGGAGCCTCTCCTATTTCAGCGAGAGCCAGGCGGTGGATTGGCGGGATCCGGCGTTCTGGAAATCCCTCTGGCTGATCGTGCCGGTGATGGTCTTCTCCTTCAGCCATGCGCCCATTATCTCCTCCTTCAGCGCGGCGCAGAAAAAGCGCTGTCAGGAGAGTGCCGACCTGCGCGCCAAGCGGATCATCAAGTGCAGCAGTATGCTGATTTGCGGCAGCGTGCTCTTTTTCGTGGTGAGCTGCGTGATGAGTCTGAGTCAGGCCGAGATGGCGCTGGCCCGCACCGACAATATCTCCGTGCTGTCGGCGCTGGCGAACAAGTTCTCCAATCCGCTGATCGCCTATGTGGGGCCGCTCATCGCCATTCTGGCCATGTCCAAATCCTTCCTCGGCACATCCATGGGGGTGAGCGAGGGGACGGTGAGCATGGTGAGCGGTGCCTGTCAGGGGCTGGGCCTCTCTCTCAAGGAGTCAACCATCGCCCGGGTGTCATCGGTGATCCTGTTTATGGTGACCGCCGTCATCACCTATCTGAACCCCAATGTGCTCGACATCATCGAGCGCGTCAGTGGCCCGCTGATCGCGGTGATCCTGTTTCTGCTGCCGGCCTGCTCCATCTATCGCTTGCCCGCACTCAAGCGTTATCGCGGGCCGAGTACCCTTTTTGTGTTGGTGATGGGGCTGCTTGCCATCTCGGCCCTTATCTACGATCTGCTTTGACCGGGCGGTATCCCGCACAAATCAAAAAGGGCGACCATCTGGTCGCCCTTTTTCTGTGCATCGGGGTTAGCCGAGCAGGCCGCTGGCGCTCTGGCCTGCCATCAGCAAGCCGATGGCCAGCACGCTGAACCAGACCAGGGTTGCGCTTACCAGCAGATAGCCGCTGGCGACGAACAGACCATCCCGCTGCAACATGCCGGTGGCCAGCAGCAGGATGGCCCAGGCAGGCATGGCGTTGGTGAACGGGATGGCGCCCAGGGGCAGCATCAGCAGCAGGGCGGCCAGCATGATCAGCAGGCCGTTGCAGCGGTTGACCGTGTTGCTGCCGGTCAGCACCAGCAGGCGCGGGCGGATAACGCGATCGACCCGGGCCAGCAGATCCGCCCCCTTGTGCAGGGTCGGCTTGAGCTGGTCGGCAGCGAAGCGGCGCTCCATCAGCATGGCGGGCAGCCAGGGCACCCGATTGAGGGTGATGCCGATCCCGATAAAGAGGATCAACAGGCCAAACGGGGTGCTGACCCCGGGAATGGAGACCGGCAACAGGAAGGGGACGGTGAGCAGCACGCAAAACAGCAGCATGCCCTGCTCACCCACCAGCGCGAGCATCTGGCGCAGGCTGATGTGGCTCTCGTCGATGGCATGCGCGGTGGCCCGCAGGGTATCCGCGAGGGTAGTTTTGGGGTCGTTGAGTTGCGCGGCAACCATTCCCTGATGTCCTTCTGAGTGGTGATGACAGGTCCCTATGACCCGCTTTGGCGCCAGCATACGTGGCAGAGGTTAACCGTCGATGAATGGTGGCAGGGGGGCATAGGGGTGCCAGTGGGGCGGCTCGGCGGAGGTTCTGGCGAGAGGGACATCGCGCGATGAAAGTGATCCGGTACAGCCGCCGTTTAGGATGGGCCTAGGACGCCTCTGGTATGCTTTCTGCACAATCACACAGGGAGCAGGGGATGATGATGAAGAGAGCCGGGATAGTGATGATGGGGCTGTTGCTGCCACTGGGGCAGGCCTGGAGTAGCGAGGCCGCGACCACATCCGGTTGGCAGGTGACGCCATTTTTCGGCTACAGCTCAGCCATCGACTTCGAGAAGAGTGACGAGGTGGTGCAGCCGGTGCCGGTCTCGGCTTCGCTCGCTTCACTGCAGGGGCAGGGCTCCGGCAGCTGGGGCCTCTTTATCAGCAAGGAGGTGGATGATCCCGGTATGATCGAGCTGCTCTACAGCCACCAGTCCACCACCCTCTCTCCCGACCAGCCGGATCGCCTGACGGTCGATACCCTGCACTTTTCCGGTGCCTTGACCCTCTCTGACAACCTGATGGCGCCCTATATCGGTGCCGGGATCGGGGTGACCCGCTTTGCCGCCTACGACAGCGAGGTGACCCCTTCCATGTCGCTGGCGCTTGGGGTGCAACCGCGCCTCGCCGAGCATCTGGCGCTGCGGGCCGAGGTGCGCGGTTATGGCTCGCTGGTCAACGACAACAACCAGTTTCTCTGCAACCCGGAGCAGTGCGTGTTCAAGGTGCGCGGGGAGCTGGTAACCCAGTGGCAGGCCAATATCGGTCTTACCTTCCGCTTTTAGGCGAGGGGATTTTCCCTATGAAACAGGGGCCCTTGGGCCCCTGTTTCAGCAGCAATCTTCCGCAGTGACCGGTAATCAATCGGTAGCTCTTCACGCCTCCTTGTTAGTCGGCGTCGCCCATACCGCGCAGTTTCTGCCCGCCTCCTTGGCGCCATAAAGCGCCTGATCCACCCGCTTGAACAGCGAGACGGCCGGTTCCTTGGGCTCGCGGACTCCCACTCCCAGGCTGACCGTCATGGTATGGGCCGGGTCGGGGGCTATGGTGCGGGTCGCAGTGAGCAGGGTGTTGGCCAGTTGCTGCAGCTCGGCTTCGTGGGCGACGGGCAGCAGCAGGGCAAACTCTTCACCCCCGACACGGGCCGCCAGCGCACCGGGCGGGCAGTGCTGTTGCAACAGCTCGCCAAACTGCTGCAACACCCGATCCCCGATATCGTGGCCGTAGTTGTCATTGATCACCTTGAAGTGATCGAGATCCAGCAGGATGAGGGCGTGGCAAATCCCCTGCTCCAGAAACAGCTGCTGATGAAAATAGCGCCGGTTTGGCAGCCGGGTCAGATCGTCGAACAGCGCTTGTTGTCTGAGCTGGGTATTGATGTGGAAGAGGTGGTGCATGGTGCTCAGGATACCGATGCTGCTTAGCAGGATGCCGCTGGAGCGCAGCAGATCCTCGGCATAGATGGCGAGCCAGAGTGGCTGCGCCACCAGCTCATCCATGATGTCGGCGGTGGCCCCCATGATCCACAACATCAGACCGCAGGAGAGCATGCGGTAGGTGTGGGTGGGCAGGTGGGCGCACTGCACTACCCAGAACAGGAACAGCATGGTGAGCCAGTTGATCACCTCGAAGCCAAAGCTGACGGCGTAAAAGCGCTCGTAGGGGAAGTGGGGCAGCAGCAACAGATGAAGGGCCATGATGGCCAGCATCACTATCCCCAGCAGCGCGATGTGGGCGCGATGCTCCCGGTCGAGATGACGGTAGTGGGAGAGGCTGATGTCGAGACGATCGAACTGCATGGTGTTCCTCGGATTGGGCCTGCCATCAGGTTGCAAACAAGGGGCTGTGTAATGGCATGCCGTGGTCGGATAACAGGAAATCATATACAGGACCTTAAGAAAACACTTCATTTGAAATTCCTTCTAAGGTCCTGTTCTGTATCGATTTTCGCTGCTTGGTTCGACGGGCATTTTTCGCCAAGTAAACGGCAGCCCATTCCAGACGCTCTCTTATTTCCACCAACACCCGATGAGCCACCGCTTCCAATAACGGGAACCACCAGGTTCCGCTATTTTTCGCCGCTTTCAGTGTGGATAAACCGTCCCCCATCAGCGTCTGAGCTACCCGTCTTTTCATCACCAGCGACAACAGGCTGGCCCACACCAGCCCCTCGGCAATGGCTTTCTGACCTGTCACAAAGCCCTTGAGCCGGTTGTGCGACTTCCACTCCTTAAACAGCAGCTCCACCTGCCAACGACAGCGGTACAGGCTCATCACCCGCTCTGCTGGCCATGCCTCTCGTGGCAGATTGGTCATCCAGATACAGAACCGTTTCTCCTCGGCAAACCAGCGTCGGATCAGCCGATACTCGAACTTGCCCGATTTCACCACCATATCCAGTACCTCTGCCCGACAGTGCCGCCGTCCAGCATCCTTGAGTGACAGGCCCGCCAGCTTCGGCACTTCCCGTTCGTCACCGCGCCATGCCCGGATAATCTTCGGGTTCAGGCTCTTACTACCCCTGACCAGATAGAAACCGCCCGCCTCGTTTAGTTTCGCAAAGTAGGCCATATCGATGTAACCCGCGTCCGCCAACAGCAGGCTGTTATTGAGCCGCTCGGGCTCAGGCAGGAACTGGCGCTCTGACGCCGTATCGGCAGAGACCTGCATGCAAACTGGACTTTGCTCCAATAGAGACATGAGCATATGACACTCGATTGCCGCCGGGCTAATGGTCTTGAACCTTCCCGGAAACACTTCGGCCAGGCTTTTGTGGACGGCAAAGGAAGTACCATCCTGCAACAACACCTGTTTGAATGCGCCAAGGGATGCAGTCTTCATCTGTTGGCCGATACGCAAGGCGATAGCCCGTTCAACCAGCGCCTTCATGAACAGGGCGAACGACGCTTTGCGCAACTGGTTGTGAAAGGGCTTGTAGGAAACCTGATGGGCATCAACCAGTTGCAAGGCATTGAAATGATGGTGCAATCCAGCGATACCATCGACCTGGTCGCAGCCAAGTGCCCGCAAGAGTGCAGTCACCAGCATGGCAGGCGTAATGGCTCGTTTGCGCAAGCAAAATTGGCAGTCACGGGCAATGCGGTCGAGTTCGGCAGGAGAGAGAAGTTGCTCAAGATAGTGGTTGGCATCGATAATGGTCATGGCTTCGTGCGTGGCGGTTTTGTTTGGCGATAAAATCAGATCACAATCGAAGCCATTTTTATATCTATTTCAATTGGTTGCTGCTAAAGATCCTGTACATG
>NZ_JBFODS010000048.1:0-32843 GCF_040908445.1 Aeromonas sp. R10-2
CGGGGGCCGGATTTGAACCGACGACCTTCGGGTTATGAGCCCGACGAGCTACCGAGCTGCTCCACCCCGCGTCCGAATTGTCACCCTCAAGCCGAACAGTAGCTTGGTGGCGTTTGCCTGCTTTCGACTGTTTACACAATCGCAAGCTGACGAAAGAGTTGGTTGCGGGGGCCGGATTTGAACCGACGACCTTCGGGTTATGAGCCCGACGAGCTACCGAGCTGCTCCACCCCGCGTCCGAATTTTTCTCGAAGTGGCCGAGCAGTAGCCAGTTCGATTTCTCCTTTTCCACCAACCGGTTATACCGGTTTGACGGGTCAGGATCTCAGATGGTTGCGGGGGCCAGATTTGAACTGACGACCTTCGGGTTATGAGCCCGACGAGCTACCGGGCTGCTCCACCCCGCGTCTGAGGTCGCCAATAATAGGCGCCAGCGCACAGATTGCAAGTAAATATCTCAAAAAAAGTTTATTCGTAGATTAATCGGACAAATAGTGCGGTCATTAGCAGCATCATGCTGTTTTTTCAGGCAATCGAGTCCTTGCCAGGCATCCGGCACTACACTCAATAAGGTGAACACTCCTCATTTTGGGTAGGTAGAATATGCGCATCTCCGCCGGTCACTGCCGTCAGTTGGGGGCCACACCCGACAGTAACGGCGTCAACTTCGCGATCTGGGCACGCCTCGCCAGCCGGGTCGAACTGCTGCTCTTCGCAAGCGCAGACGATGCGACCCCCGAGGTGATCCCCCTCTCCCCGCGCCTCAACCGCACCGCCTACTACTGGCATATCCATGTGGAGGGGATCTCGGTCGGGCAACGTTACGCCTATCGCATTCAGGGCCCGTGGCGCCCATATGGCGGGACCCGCTTCGATGCCGAGAAGGTGTTGCTCGACCCTTACGGCCGCAGCATCGAGCTTGGCGCCAATTACGATCGATGGGCGGCGGCCCGTCCAGGCAGCAATCTGGCTTGTTGCGCCAAGAACAAGGTGGTCGATACTCGCCACTACGACTGGGAAGGAGACAAACTGCCCGCTCACTCCCTCTCCCGCTCGGTGATCTACGAACTGCATCTGGGGGGCTTTACCAAGTCCCCGAGCTCCGGAGTCGATCCGGCGCTGCGTGGCACCTATCTCGGGCTGATAGAGAAGATCCCCTATCTGCAATCTCTCGGCGTCACCGCCGTCGAGCTGCTGCCGGTGTTCCAGTTCGATCCTCAGGATGCGCCCAAAGGACTCTCCAACTACTGGGGTTACAGCCCCATGTCCTTTTTCGCCCCCCACGCCCAATACGCCTGCGGCGATGATCCGCTGACCGAATTTCGCGACATGGTCAAGGCGCTGCACAAGGCCAATATCGAGGTGATCCTGGACGTGGTTTACAACCACACCGCCGAGGGGGGTGATGATGGCCCCACTTTCTCGTTTCGCGGCATCGACAACGAGGCCTACTACATCCTCGACAACAACCAGAAGGACACCAACTATTCGGGCTGCGGCAACACCTTCAACGGCGCCCATCCGGTGGTGCTGCGGATGATCATGGACAGCCTCCACTTCTGGCGTCAGGAGATGCACGTCGATGGCTTTCGGTTTGATCTGGCCGCCATTCTGTCGCGGGATGAATCGGGTCAGCCGCAGGCCAATGCGCCTACCTTGCGCACCATAGATACCGACCCCAACATCGCCGACATCAAGCTGATTGCCGAAGCCTGGGATGCGGGGGGACTCTATCAGGTGGGGTCACTGGCCGGCGCCCGCTGGCGTGAGTGGAACGGCCAGTTCCGGGATGATGTGCGCCGCTTTCTGCGCGGGGATGACAACAGCGTCACCGCCTTTGTCGAGCGGCTCTGCGGCAGCCCCGACATCTACCACTACCACCACGCCGATCCCGAGAAAAGCATCAACTTCGTTACCTGCCACGACGGTTTTACCCTGTGGGACTGGGCCAGTTACAACAGCAAGCACAACGAGGCCAACGGGGAGGAGAACCGTGACGGCTGCGATCACAACTTCAGTTGGAACCACGGCCACGAAGGGGTGACGGAAGATCCTCAGATCAACGCCCTGCGGATGCGTCAGGCCAAAAACATGATGGTGGCGACCCTGCTCTCGGTGGGCTCCCCCATGCTGCTGATGGGGGATGAGCTGCTGCGCACCCAGCGGGGTAACAACAACGGCTACTGTCAGGACAATGCCACCTGCTGGATGAACTGGCTGCCCAATGCCCGCAGTCAGGAGATGTTCCGCTTTATGAAGGAGCTGATCCAGTACCGCAAACACCTGTTCCAGCGCCCGGAGCAGGAGAGCATGCCGCTGTCGCTCACCGAGATCCTGCGCCACAGCGAGATCTGCTGGCACGGGGTCAACGCCGGGCAACCGGATTTCAGCCCCCACTCCCACGCCATCGCCATGTCAGCGCTGTCGAGCGAAACCAAGCTGGCGCTCTATGTGCTGTTCAACGCCTACTGGGAACCCCTCACCTTTAACCTACCGAGCCCCCCCAAGGGGGTCGGCGGCTACTGGCGGCGGATCCTCGATACCGCCCTCCCCTCGCCGCAAGATATCTGCACCTTCGGCATGCCGCTGGAGGGATTGACCCGGGAGTATCTCGCCCAGCCGCGCAGCAGTTGCCTCTTTATCTGCGGGGCCGACGATTTCTATTGATCGATTGCTGTGAATTGATAGCAGCGATACCTGCAAGCCAGATATGCAAAAGCCCCGAGCCAAGGCTCGGGGCTTTCTCTTTTCAGAGCAAGTATCAGATCAGCTGGTGCAACACACTGGTAGCGGCAATCTGGGCGATCAGCAGGCCACACAGGGAGGTGGAGACCACCACTGGCGCGGTATCACGCTGCAAATAGAGCGGGCTGAACCAGAGCAGCAGAGAGGCCACCAGCAGCGCTGCCTGGGTCACCACCGCCGGGATCAGGGTATCGAGATTGGCCTCCCCCCCTTGCCAGCCCACCAGCACTGCCAGCCAGACAAGGCTGGCCATCGCCCCCACCAGACCGGCCAGCGGCAACAGGGTATTGAATGCCTTGAGACGATGACGGGCCCGCAGCAGCATCAAGTGGGCAAAGGCCGCCCCCAGCATAGCCATCTGCAGCAGACCGCTCACCCAGCCCTGCAGTTGCAGCAGCCCGATGCCATAGAGAGCGAGCGGCAACGCCGGTAGCCAGAGCAGTGTCGAGGGGACTGAACGCTTGCCCTCCAGCCGTGACTGGGCCAGTGACAAGCCGACTCCGAGCACCAGTGCGCCCCCACCACTCCAGATGAGCCAGCTGGCCGCCTTGGCCTCTACCGCCAGCATCAGGGAGAGCGCGGTAATGACCCAGATGGAGAAGAGCTGCTGACTGATGCGCGAGCGCTGGCCAGGGCAGATATCACCGCGCCACAGCACGATGCCGAGGGCGATCAGGGCGCCAAGCGCCATCAATCCGGTGAGAGGAAAGAGCCAAAAAGGGAGTTGGACGAACACGACGCCTCCAGCAGTAAAGATTCGAGGTGCGCCACCGGGGCGCCAGAGAGGGGCGAGTATACCCAAACCGGCGGCTATCCCCAATCGCGGGCAAACAATCCGGGGCAATTTGCGCCAGCAGGGCCCACCTTGAAGGGTGCCCTGCTGGCAGCCATGTCCATAGTGACGGGATGCGGCGCTGGTTTTAGCCCTGACCACGGGCTAGCGCCACCACCCGGGCAAACATCTGGCGGATCACCGGCGGAATATGCTCGGCGCCGAGCCGCTCCGCCTCTTCCACCACCGCCAGCGCCATTCCCGGCTTGCTGCGGTGATGGATCGCCTTGTTGATGATGTGACTGGCGCTCCACATGGCGCGCCCGCCCACCCCGGCCTCGCGACGAAACACAGCTTCAAAACCGTTGTGATAGAGGTAGTGCTCGATGTCGGCGGCAGGGAGCTGGGTCAGTCGGTCCCGCTCCCGCTCGCCCTTGAGCTGGCCCCGGGCCGAGGTGGCATACTTGAGCCCCGCCTCGTCGCCATCGGTCAGCAGGTGCCACTCGATGCCAAAATCCCGCGCCACCTTGATGAGCGGCGACTGGCCGCACTGGGCAAACTCGATGATCCGCACCCCTTCGGCCCGCAGACTGTAACCGCAGATCTGCGCCAACTCGGAGAGCAGCCAGATCTCGGTCTCCCCCTCCACCAGCAGCCAGCAGCGGGCAAACAGCGACATGGGGCGGTTGATCCGCACGTGGAAGGCGATCTTGCGCAGATCGTCGCTGCTGTAACGCTCCCCCCCCAGCTGGTGACAGAGGATATCCTGTTGACGGCGCACCAACCGCCGCACCTGATTGAGAGGCAGGGAGGAGAGCAAATCCCCCGAGTTGGTGGTGAGCAGCTTCTGGCCCGGCAGTTGTTCCAGCAGCCCCCACGCCAGCGCCAGCATGGTCGGGTGCAGCCGGCTCTCCGGGTCCTCCAGGATCATGATGGGACGGGCCCCCTCCTCCAGTTCGCGGTTGCCACGCGCCTGCAACAAGGTAGCCGCCATCCCCGCCATCGCCAACTGCAGCGCACGGTTATCGGCGCGGCGCAGCAGGGTATGCAGGTTGCCAGGATTGCGCAATGTCATGGGGCGATTGATGATGTCGCGCTGACTGCGCGGCTTGTTCTTGATGGGTGCCAGGGCGTTGAAATAGTGATCCATCAGCTGGCGCACCGCCTGCAGCGCCTCTTTGAGCTCCGGCTCGCCGATCCGCTGGGGTTCGTCGATCAGCTTGTCCGCCAGCTCGCTCAGGCGATGCTCGGAGAGATCTCCCCACTGCAATGTCTCCACCCCGTTGCGAGCGGTACGGGCGTCCCGCAGCCGGAACACAGGGTTCATGGTGATGAGCATGCAGACAAGCTCGTGGGTATTGGCGATGGGCAGGCTCTTGCCTACCCCGTCGAGAAAGTCGTGAATGGTGAGCACAGAGCCATCCGCCTGCAGCTCGGCGCTGGCGCGATAGTGAATGCGGTGGAATTTGTCCTTGTGCAGCACCCAGGAGGGGCAAAGACGGGCCAGCCGACGGGAGTGCTGACACATCTGGGGTCTGTGCTCACTGAAGGTGAGCACCAGTTGCAGGTGGCGCGCCGGGGCCAATTCGGGATCTTCCGGTTGGTGAAAATCCTCGGCGGTGAACTGATAGGGCTCGGCATCCTGCCCCAGCAGACACCAGAGGGCGCGCAGCAGGCTCGATTTACCCCAGGTATTCTCGCCGATCAGCACTGTGGTCTGATCCAGCCCGAGCGACAGGCGATTTATACCGCGAAAACCTTTGACTTCAATACGTTCCAGAAACATCCAGCCGTGTCCACATCATTGTGATGGGGCAATAGTGGCAAAGTTACCGGAAAAATCCTATCGCAGGCGGGGCTTTTTCAACGTGAACTGTGAGGCACTGCAGGTTCGGGAGGGGTAACAACAGCGGTGCGATCTTGCGGGGCATTCCAGTGGCTGAACCAGAGATGACGGGTACGGATTTGACGTTTGCGATAATTCAATGGGCATTCCTTTCAATGGATAAGTGGTAGAGAGTACACCTCTTTTGCCTAAAGTCTCAGGGTTATCTGTGACGAGAAGATGACAATTGCGCCCGCCACTGCCCCGGCGTCAAACCAAACGCCTCGCGAAAACGATTGCCGAAATGGGCCTGGGAAGAGAAGCCACACTGACTGGCGATACTGGCCAGCGGCTCGGGGCCAGCCAACAGCTGCTTGGCCCGTTTGAGCCGCAGCCCAAGCAGATAGCGGTGGGGCGGGCAGCCGAGACTCTGGCCGAACATGCGGGCAAAGTGATACTCGCTCAGCCCCGCCTGCTGGGCCAGCTCTGCCAGCGTGACCGAATCGGCCAGATGGGCCTGCAGATATTCCTGCACCCGCTTGATCACCACGGGCGCCAGCCCGCCGCGTAGAGGCGGCAGACCGGGAGCCTCCTCGGTGTGGTGGCGGTAGGCGTGGAGGATCAACATCCAGGCGCCGTGGGAAAGCGCCAGCCGATCGACCCCGTGCTGCCACTGCAGTTGCATCAACTGGCGCTGCACCAGCGAAGCCGCCTGCGGATCGTCGATAAAGGTCTTGTCCACCAGTTGCAGGTGGCGCCCCTCCTTGTTACACACCTCCTCGGCGATACGGGTGAGGTGAGCCGGGGTGAAGTAGAGATGAAAGAAGCGAAACTCTTCGCGCACCAGCCACTCGGATCTATGGTGATCCGGCATGATGCACACCTTGCCGGTGCCACCGTGGCCACCCGGCCCATCGAGTCGCTCGGTCTGCTCGCCTCCTTGCAGATAGACGCTCAGGGTGTGGTGGCCCGGCTTGTGATAGCGGGTCTGGTCATAGCAGTTGCGCCAACTGGCGACGCCAAGCCCGGGTTCGAGCCAGCAGGCGTCCTCCAGCCGGGCGCCGGTGCTGACCAGTGCATCAAATACCCCTGCTGTTTTCATTCGCCCCTGCCGCCTGTTCCGGTGTACATGTTATGCCGCTGCCATCCATCTTACCGACCGCGCCCGCAGATGACAGCGCGTGACGATGAAAAACCGCAAGATGGTGCAATCCAGCCATCAGGGCTCGCCCCATAGTGGGTCATCTCTCCCTGACTCACCGGAACTGTGATGAATCTGATGCTCTATCTTGCCACCGTGCTTATCTGGGGCAGCACCTGGATTGCCATCGCCTGGCAACTTGGCCCCATCCCCATCGAGGTCTCGGTGCTCTATCGCTTCCTGCTGGCAGCGGTTGCGCTGTTTGCCCTGCTCACCGCCAGCGGCCGCTTTCCGCGCCTGCCGTGGCATGGCCAGCGCTATGCGGCGCTGCTCGGTGCCCTGCTCTTTTCCACCAACTTTCTCTGCTTCTACCACGCCACACGCTATATCCCGAGCGGCATGTCGGCGGTGATCTTTGCCAGTGCCAGCATCTTCAACGGCCTCAACCTCTGGCTGTTCGAGCGCAAGCGCCCCACCCTGCGCTGGTTGCAAGGCTCCTTGCTGGGGCTCTTTGGCACCCTGTTACTGTTCTGGCCGGTGCTGGCGGATGCGCAACTGGGTGCAAACGGCTGGAAGGGGCTGCTGCTCGCCTGCGGCGGCACCCTCTGCTTTTCGCTGGGCAATCTGGTCTCGGCCCGGGGCCAGCGCCACGGCTACCACGTACTGCAACTGGTGCCCTGGGGCATGGTTTACGGCGTGGTGCTGTTGCTGGGCTGGGTCACATTGCTCGGCCAGCAACTGATGGTGCCAACCGATGGCCACTATCTGGCGGCCATGGTCTACCTCGCCCTGTTTGGCTCGGTGATCGCCTTTACCGCCTACCTGACGCTGGTGGGGCGCATCGGGGCCAGCAAGGCCTCCTACGCGACCGTGCTCTTTCCGCTGGTGGCGCTTACCCTCTCCACCTTTTACGAAGGTTTTGTCTGGCAGCCGGTATCGGTGGCCGGAGTGGTGATCAGCCTCATCGGCAATCTGGTGATCTTCGCGCCGCCCTTAAGTGAATGGCGCATTCGACCGGCCAAGGCAGCAAACGACCCTTGCTCCTGAACCAGTCAGCCCCTAAGGTAGCGCTGATCAATCTGTGACGATCCTGATGGCGATAAACAAGGGGGCGAGATGTTACTGGAAGGGCTGGAGACGCTGAGCCTGCTGGCAAGTGAAGGAACCATGGCCAAGGTGGCCAGTCGCCTCTATATCAGCCAGTCGGCGGTGAGCAAGCGGATTGCCCAGCTGGAGCAGCGCCTTGGCAAGAAGTTGATCGAGCCGGAGGGGCGCCAGATCCGCCTCACCCCGCAGGCAAAGGAGCTGCTGGAACGAGTGGCCCCGAGCTTGGCCGAAATGAAGGGGGTGCTGGCCGATAGTCAGGATCTGGCGGATCAGAGCCCCCTCCCCATCGCTTGCTCCGAAACCCTGCTGGCCGGTTATCTCGCCCACTTCATGCGCGACTATCTGGAGCGCGATCCCCACCTTGCCCTCTCTACCCACCACACCCCGGTCATTCTGGCGCGGGTGCGCAGCGGTGATGCCCTGCTCGGCATCTGCGCCGGTCGGCTCCCTCCCGGCCATGGCCTCGGCACCGATCTGCTGCTTGAGGAGCCCTTCTATCTGGTGGGCGAGGCGCAGCAGAGCCTGCCACCAGCCAACACAGAAAGCAGGCGCAAGATCCTCACCATGGATCTGGAGAACCCCTCCAATCGCTACCTGCGCGAACCGCTGGCTGATCTGGGGCTGGAGCCCGCCATGGAGCTCGACTCCTATCTGGCGCTCATCGAACTCGCCAAGGCAGGCATTGGCCCGGTACTGCTCCCCGCTGGCCTGCTGGGGTTGGTGGGAGAACAGGGGGAGATGGCCCGCCCACTGCCCGGGCTGGGCCGCCCCCTTCATCTGGTCTACCGACCAAACAGCCTAAAGCGAGAGCGGATCGTACGGCTGGTGAGCGCCCTGCACCAACACTTTCGCCACTGCAGCGACACACCGCGCTAGCGCTGTAAAACACCAGATATGACAACGGGGCCCGAGGGCCCCGTTAACAATTGCGATGCGGCAAGCAAGGCGCACATCAGATCCAGGCAAACAGCTCCGGATACTGGCTCCACACCAGCTTGGCAGACATCAGCAAGGAGACGGTCACCAGCAGCGGCTTGATCAGCTTCACCCCTTTTTTCAGCACCATTTTGGAGCCAAAACGAGCGCCGATAAACTGCCCCAGCGCCATGCAAAAACCGACACTCCACACCACCTTGCCACCAAGCGCAAAGAACAGCAGGGAGGCAATATTCGAGGTGAAGTTGAGCAGCTTGGTATGGGCGGTGGCGCGCGCCATGCCAAAGCCCGCCAGCGCCACGAAACCGATGGCAAAAAACGAACCTGTGCCCGGTCCGAAGAAGCCGTCATAAAAGCCGACACCGCCGCCCACCAGCAGCGCAAACAGCATGGGAGTCAGACGGCGGGAGCTCTCGGCATCGCTTACCCGTGGCGAGAAGTAGAAGTAGCAGGCAAAAGCCATCAGCAGGAAAGGGAGCAGGCGCTCGAGAATGGCGGCGTCTATGGTCTGTACCGCCAGCGTGCCGATGGCCGCACCGATAAAGGTGCAGATCACCGCAGGCCAGATCATCGCCCACTCCAGCAGCCCCTTGCGGGCATAGAACCAGGTGGCGGAGAAGGAGCCAAAGCTGCTCTGCAGCTTGTTGGTGCCGAGCACTAGCGCGGGCGGCATGCCGGTGGCCAGCAGAGCAGGCACCGTCAGCAGACCGCCGCCACCGGCGATGGCATCGATAAAGCCGGCGACAAGCGCCACAACGAACAGGGCAAACAGGGTAACCAGTTCTAATTCCATCCATAGACCTCACTAGAGTGGGTTGCCCGAAGGGTCGAGCAACCGGAGAACACCAAAACGACGTTGTGCGGGGGCACAGGCTGTCCGCTATCCTAGCGGGCCACTGACCATGAATCTAACGAAACAGTGGCAGCCAATTGATTCCTGATTTTCATTGATTTGAGCTCAGAGGGCCCGTTAGCAAGCCGGTGAAGCGACGTTCGCTTCCTTGATGGCCGCCAGCGCCTCACAGAGATGATCCTCATCGGCACCGGGGAAACGGCTGACCCGACCGGCCATGTAGCGGCTGCTGAACAAGTTGAACCAATGCTGTAGTGCCTGCCCCGCCTTGAGCTCCCCCGCCACTTCCAGCACACAGGCCGCCACTTCGGCGGTGCAGAGGTGCTCCTCGCTGTTGGCCACCCGCATGCCATAGGTGGAGAGTGCATCGGGTTTGATGGCGAGCACCGGAAAACCGTCCAGATAGGGGCTCTTGTTGAACATCTTGCGCGCCTCTGGCCAAGTGCCATCGAGCAGGATAAAGAGCGGTTTTTTACCCGGTGCCAGCGTCACCTCGCCGGTCAGGCGGGCAGGCTCCTTCTCGCAAGCGGGAAAGACTACATAGGGCTGCCAGGCGGGATCGGCCAGCAGGGCCAGCAGCTCGGGATGGGGCTGGGTACGTGACCAGAGAAACGCCCAGGTGGTATCCGGCAACACATCGGCGATAAGGCGACCGGTGTTGGAGGGCTTCATCGGCTCGCTGTCATACATCAGCAGGCAAAAACCGGCCTCCGCTTTGAGCTCGGGGCGCCACTCGCAGGCACACCAATCCTCGCGCAGCTGACAGGCCGGACAGCGGGCCAGGGTGCCGCCACGGGCAAGAAACGGTCGGGTAGAGATACTCTTGCGCCAGGCCCGCAGGCGGTTGACGGCGTGATCAGGAACAGGCTTCATCTAGGTTCACAACTGGAGTCAAAACAGGAACGGCAGCGGTGCCAACATGTCACGGCGCCATAGGGCGCGATAACAGGGGGGCTGCCGGAAAAGCGCAAGATTGTACCGAGTTACGCGCTGGCGGAACAGCAATCCCTGCCCCTTTCGCCAAACGCAGTGCCAACCCCTCTTGCCTTACGACTCCTGACAGCTGCGCAGCAGCTCCAGCAACAGGCTGCCATCGCGCAGTGCCTTGTGCACCTGCACCGAAGTGGGCTTGGTGGGATCTTCATAGAAGTGGGTGGATTCAATCTGCAGCCGTACCAGATATTCGGCGGGCAACTGGCTGGCCAGCGACTGGTGCAGCATGGGGAACAGCAGTCGATCGGCGCGGGTGATCTCGCCCCCCAGCAGCAACTTGCCCGGATTGAGCAGGCAGATGAGGTTGGAGAGCACCTTGGAGAGGCGACCCGCCGCTTGATGGAGAATATCCTGACAGAGGCCGTTGCCTGCCAGCGCCAGCTCGCACAGCTCGCGGATGGTGACGCTCTCGGGCAAGTCGTGCTCCTGCATCCGCTCGCGCAGATCCCGGTATTGCGCCTCCAGCGCCTGATTGGTCACTAGCGTGCAGGCACAGCCAAAGCCGCCGCAGTAGCAGCGCTGGCCATAGGGTTCGAGCTGCAGGTGACTGAGGTCCCCAAGCAGCGCATTTTCGCTCTCGATGAGCTGGCCATTGACCACCATGCCGACCCCGATGTCGTTGTGGACAAACACCAGCACCGCATCGGCACAATTCTTGGCGGCCCCCCACTCCCGTTCGGCCTGGATCCAGGTGCGCACGTCACCGCTCACCAGCACAGGTACCGAGAACGCCTGTTGCAGAGTCGGGCCAAGGGGCCAGTTGCGCAGATCGTAGAAAGGGAAGTGCTTGACCATGCCGGAGTGGCGCTCTACCTGACCCGGCAGACAGAGGGCGATGCAGGCCAGACTGAGGGACTTTCTCGGCAAAAACACCTTGATGGCATGCACCAGACTGCCCAGCAGATCGGCGCGCTCCTCCTCGGTAAAGAGGTGGCGCTGGCGGGCCAGCGAACGGCCGGAGAAGTCAAACAGCGCCATATCCACGTAGCCACGGCCAAGACGCATGGAGAGAAACTGGAAGCGGCGCTCGTTGATGCGCAGCAAGGTCTGACGACGGCCGCGCCCCACTGAACTTTCACCACAGGTGACCACCAAACCGCCATCGAGCAGTTCCCTGGTGATCTTGGTGATACTGGCAGGCGAAAGGCCGGTCAGGCGGGAGAGATCGGTGCGCGACAGCTCCTTGTGCTCTTCCAGGCTGGCATAGACCAGGCCGTAGTTGAGCTGCCGGATCAAATCGATACTACCTTTCACGATCTCATTCATAGGGTATGGGGCAAAGGCTGAAAAAAAGAGGCTGGCAATTTTCACACATTATTGGTCAATCCCCAAATAAAGTGCGGCCTGAACCGGGGGTCAGGCCGCATCTTGTGGTTGCCGTCACGGACCATTACAAGATCAATAACGGAATTGCGATACCAGTTTGCGCAATTTGTCGCCGGTACTGGCCAGATCTCGGGTGGTGCTGTTGGATTCCACCGCCGCGCTGGTCAGCTCGCTGACAATCTGCTGAATGGCCACCAGGTTCTTGTTGATCTCCTCCGATACCGCGTGCTGCTCCTCGGCGGCGGTGGCGATCTGGATGTTCATGTCGTTGATGGTACTGACCGCCATCACCATGCTGTCGAGGGAGCTGGCGATATGGCTCGCCTCCTGCACCGTCTCCTGGCTGCGATCCTCGCTCGCCTGCATCACCTCCACCGCCTGCTTCACCCCGCCCTGCAGACGTTGCAGCATCTCGTTGATCTCTTTGGTGCTCTGTTGGGTACGACCGGCCAGCGAACGCACTTCGTCCGCCACCACCGCAAAGCCCCGCCCCTGCTCACCGGCGCGGGCCGCCTCGATGGCGGCGTTCAGCGCCAGCAGGTTGGTCTGTTCGGCAATGCCGCGAATGACCTCCACCACCGAGCCGATCTTGGCGGTCTCTTGCGCCAATTGCTCGATAACGCCGGAGGCGGTATGCACCTCCCCCACCAGCCGGTTGATACTGTTGATGGCTCCGCTCACCACCCCTCGGGCGGCGTCCGATTCACGAGCCGCATCGCTGGTTGCCGTCGCGGCATTGGAGGCACTGGCCGCCACCTCCTGCGCGGTGGAGCTCATTTCGGTCACCGCGGTGACCACCTGATCGGTCTCGCGACTGTGACCCTGCATCTGATGGTCATAGTGCTCGCTCAGATGGTGCAACTTGTCGACCGCGCTAAAGAGGTGGTTGCTGGTCTCGCCCACCTGACTCACCACCGACTGGATCCGCTCGACAAAGCGGTTGAAAGCGCTGGCCAGCTGGCCAATCTCGTCCTGGCTCTGCACCTTGAGGCGCTGGGTCAGATCCCCGTCGCCGTTGGCGATATCGTTCAATGCCAGCACCGCATCCGCCAGCGGCTTGGTGACCCGGTTGCCCACAATAACGGTCGCCGCCAGGGTGATCCCCTGGATCAGCAGGATCACCAGCACACTGCTCTGCAACGAGTCATGCATGTTACTCTCGCGCTCTGCCCGCAAGGCCGCCAGTTCGTTGTCGATATCATCGATATAAAAACCGGTACCAATGGCCCACTGGTATTTGTCCAGCACCAGAGTAAAGGCAAGCTTGGGAGCATCCCGCCCGATGGAGGGCTTGGCCGTCCAGTATTCGGTAAAACCATCACCCTGACGGGCCGACTTGAGGATCTCCTGGATCAGCAACTTGCCCTTGGCATCCTTGTCGTTCCAGCGGTTTTTCCCCTCAAGCTCGGTACGCACCGGCAGCAGTATGGTGTTGCCTTCGAAGTCATAGACAAAAAAGTAGCCGTCACTGCTGTAACGCAGCGGCCTGAGCAACTCTTTGACCTTTTGACGATTTTCCGGTGAATCTGGCAGGGAATACACGGCATCGACGGCGGTTTTGGCCATCATGATGTAACTGCTGAGCAGCGCTTTACGCTCCTTGATGGCATTTTCCCTCGCCACCACCAGATCAGACTCCAGATCGCGCTTGGAGACCATGTAGTTACTGAGATTGACCACCAGGGCCATCAACAGTACGGGGACTGCCCCCAGTAACAGGATTTTCTGCTTTAGCGTCATCTTTCACATCCTTGCAGCTGTTTTTATTGGAATTCCTTGCTTACTCGTCAGTATAGGTGCTGGCAGGGCGAGCCCAGCTTTCGTTACAATTCCCTTAAACAAATCGGCCAGAACGTGAAAATCATGAATCTTTGTCCTTGCGGCTCAACCCTTTCTCTCGAATTGTGCTGTGGCTCACGTCACAGTGGCGCAGTGGCTGACACCCCGGAGCAGCTGATGCGCTCTCGCTACAGCGCTTTTGTGCTCGGTCTGGGGGAGTATCTGGTCCATAGCTGGCACCCGGCCCACCTTGGCGGTCTCACCGCCGAAGAGCTTTCACGCATCGACACCCGCTGGGATGGTCTCGAGATCATCGCCAGCCAGGGCGGCCCGCAGGATGAAACCGGGATGGTGGAGTTCAAAGCCTGGTTTCTGGAAGGGGATGAGCGTCACTGCCTCCATGAGCGTTCCCGCTTCGTGCGTTATCAGGGCCGCTGGGTCTACACCGATGGAGAGCAGGATCCGGCGCCCCTCAAGGCGGGGCGCAACGATCCCTGCCCCTGTGGCAGCGGCAAAAAGCACAAGAAGTGCTGCGGCTGACGCATCACACACCCACCAGACTCGTCAAACAGTGACAAGGGGCATCCGATGCCCCTTTTTTGTGTTTGCCATTTGCCACCAGCCCATTAACCGCTGCGATAACAAGCGTGACAAATGTCACATAATGCTCATTAACGCGCGAGCAAATGAGCGTTTGCGAGCGCAAGTTTGGCCCATATCAAACATTTCCACTCAGAAGTAGGCCACACTGGCCTCATCTGGAAGAGATGAGACGGGCAAAAATGAAAAGAATAACTACACAAGTCGTCATCATAGGCGGCGGTGCCACAGGGGCCGGCATCATGCGCGATTGCGCACTGCGCGGCATCGACTGCATCCTGCTCGAGCGCGATGATATCGCCGCCGGCACCACCGGCCGCAACCACGGCCTGCTCCACTCCGGTGCCCGCTACGCGGTAACGGATCAGGAGTCCGCCCGCGAATGCATCCAGGAAAACCGCATCCTCAAGCGGATCGCCAGCCACTGTGTCGAAGACACGGGCGGCCTCTTCCTCACCCTGCCGGAAGATGACATCAATTTCCAAACCACCTTTATGGATGCCTGCGCCCTGGCCGGTATCGAAACCCGCCAGCTCGATCCTGGTGAAGCCCTGCGCATGGAGCCCAACGCCAACCCGGCGATGATCGGCGCCATCCACGTGCCGGATGGTACGGTCGACCCGTTCCGCCTCGCCGCGGCCAACGTGCTGGACGCCAAAGAGCATGGCGCCCGCATTTTCACCCACTGCAAGGTACTGGGACTCTTGCGCACGCAAGATCGGGTGCACGGGGTCAAGGCCATCAACACCCGCACCGGCGAAGCGTTCGAGGTGGAGTGTCAGGAGGTGATCAACGCCGCTGGCATCTGGGGCCAGCAAATTTGCGAATACGCCGATCTCGGCATCCGCATGTTCCCGGCCAAGGGCTCCCTGCTCATCATGGATTACCGCATCAACCAGTTGGTGCTCAACCGCGCCCGCAAACCGGCGGATGCGGACATTCTGGTGCCGGGCGATACCATCTCCCTCATCGGTACCACCTCCAGTCGCATCGATTACAACAAGATTGACCAGCTCACCGTCGAACCCGAAGAGGTCGAGGTGCTGCTGCGCGAGGGGATCAAGCTCGCTCCCATCATGGCCCGCACCCGTCTGCTGCGCGCCTACGCCGGGGTGCGCCCGCTGGTAGCGGTGGACGGTGACGACACCGGCCGCAACATCAGCCGCGGTATCGTGCTGCTCGATCACGCCGAGCGCGACGGTCTCAAGGGCTTCAACACCATCACCGGCGGCAAGCTGATGACCTACCGCCTGATGGCGGAATGGGCCACCGATCTGCTGGCCAAGAAACTCGGCAACAGCAAGCCTTGCCAGACCGCCGAACTGAGCCTGCCCGGCTCGCGGGATCCGGAAAAGGTCTCCGCTCCCGGTCTCTCGGTGCCGGTCGAAGGCTCCGCCCAGTACCGCCACGGCGAGCGGGTCATCGCCTTCTTCCGTGACAACCCGAAAGCCAACGCCCTGATCTGCGAGTGCGAAATGGTCACCGCGGGCGAAATCGAATACGCCTTGCGCGAGCTGGATGTGGACAACCTCATCGACCTGCGCCGTCGTACCCGCCTTGGCATGGGCCCCTGTCAGGGCGAGCTCTGCGCCTACCGCGCCGCCGGCCTGATGCAGGAGTACGGCAAAGCGGACGGCCGTCAGGCCTGCGTCATGCTGCGCCAGTTCCTGGAGGAGCGTTACAAGGGAACCCGCCCCGTCCTGTGGGGCGATGCCCTGCGCGAGGCCGAGTTCACCTACTGGATCTACGAAGGGCTGTTTGGCCTGGGGGAATGGACGGCGCCGCAGCTGGTTGCCGATACGCCTCGCAGCCCAACCAGCGAGACCACTCACAAGGAGAGCCGTCATGAAGTTTGACAATATCGTTATCGGCGGTGGCATGGCGGGACTCTCGGCTGCCCTGCGGCTGGTGGAGGCAGGCCAGAAGACCCTGCTGATGGCCTCCGGCCAGAGTGCCCTGCACTTCTCCTCCGGCTCGGTCGATCTGCTCGAAAGCGAGGGAGATCCCCGCGCCGCCCTGCCCGCCTTTATGGCTGCCCATCCGGATCACCCCTACAGCAAAGTAGGAATGCAAAATATCGAAGCGAGCCTCGCCGATCTGCAGCGCCACTGCGCCGAGCAGGGGCTGCCGCTGGTGCGCCAAGAGACCAACCACCAGCGCCTGACCCCCATCGGCACCCTCAAGCGCACCTGGCTCTCCCCCGATACCTGTGCCTGCGTCACCGATGCGCCGATCCCGGATGTACTGCTGCTGGCCACCCTCGAGGGCTTTCGCGACTTTCATCCGGCACTGGCGGCCGCCAATCTGGCGACCCATCCGCGTTTTGCCCACTGCCGCATTCTGACCGGAGAGATCCGCCTGCCCCAGCTGGCGGAGTTCAGCCGCAATCCCCACGAGTTTCGCTCAGCCGATATCGCGCGCCTCTGTGACAAACACCATCTGGTGGCGGATCTGGCCCGCGAGATCAGTCGCATGTTACAGGAGAGCGGCGTACCCGGCTGCCGCCATATCGTACTGCCCGCCTGCCTGTCGCTGGGGCTGGTTGGCCCGCGTCTGGCGGAGCTGGAACAGCGTACCGGCTGCACCATCAAGGAGGTGGCAACCATGCCGCCGTCTCTGATCGGAATGAGAATGCAGGAGGCGCTCAAGCGCCGCTTTATGGCCCTTGGCGGCACCTTCCTCACCAGCGAGCGGGTGCTGGGCGCCCGCTACGAAGGTGACCGGGTAGTCGGCGTACATACCCAGAATGGCGATGATCAGCTGTTCGAGGCAGACAACTTCGTGCTTGCCTCCGGCAGCTTCTTCAGCCGCGGGCTGGAATCCCGTCTGCGCGGCATTCGCGAACCCATCTTCGATGCCGATGTGCTGAGTCTGGAAGAGCGTGACGCCTGGGCCGGTCGCCGCCTGTTCGACCATCACCCTTTCATGGGCTTCGGGGTCAAGACCGACGACAAGCTGCGGGTACTGCGCGGTGGCAAGCCGCTGACCAACCTCTATGGTGCGGGCAGTGTCTTGGCCCATTACGACCCAATTCGTGAAGGTTCCGGCTCCGGCGTTGCCGTTGCCACCGGCTGGCAGGCTGCCGGCCATATTCTGGGCGCGGCCCAATGATTACTACGTCCCATATCCCGTGTCTTCATCATCGCCGGGAGGAGAACTGACATGCTACTGGATCACGCCAACCAAACTTTCGATCAGTGCATCAAATGCACCGTCTGTACCGCCTACTGCCCGGTGGCCAAGGCCAACCCCGCCTACCCCGGCCCGAAACAGGCGGGCCCGGATGGGGAGCGGCTGCGCATCAAGAGCCCGGAGCTGTTTGACAGCGCCCTCAAGCACTGCACCAACTGCAAACGCTGTGAAGTGGCCTGCCCGAGCGGGGTGCGCATCGGCGACATCATCGCCAAGGCCAAACACCAGTACAGCGGCTTCAAACCGGGGATCCGCGAGTTCGTCCTCTCCCACACCGATCTGATGGGCAGCATGTCTACCCTGATGGCCCCGGTGGTCAACTTCACCACCGGCCTCAAGCCAATGAAAATGGTGCTGGACAAGGCGCTGGGGGTCTCCTCCCACCGCGATCTGCCCAAATACTCCCAGGGCACCTTCCGCGGCTGGTACAAAAAGCAGAAGGCGACCCAGGCTAGTTATGAGCGCCAAATCGCCTACTTCCACGGCTGCTACGTCAACTACAACCACCCGCAGCTCGGTAAGGAGCTGGTGCAGGTGCTCAACGCCATGAACATAGGTGTACAGTTGCTTGAGCGGGAGAAGTGCTGCGGCGTACCGCTCATTGCCAACGGCTTCATGGACAAGGCCAAGCAACAGGCGGCCTTCAATATCAAGCAGATGGAGAACTCCCTGCTGGGTAACGAGATGCCGCTGCTGGCCACCTCCTCCACCTGCGGCTTTACCCTGCGGGACGAATACCCCCACCTGCTGGAGCAGGACAACCACAAGGTGCGGGATCGCATCTCGCTGGTGACCCGCTTCCTGTGGAACGAGTTCTACAAGGGCAACAAACCGGCGATGAAGCCGCTCAATCTGCACATCGCCTACCACACCCCCTGCCACATGGAAAAAATGGGGGGCGTCATCTACACCCTCGAATTGCTGCGCGCCATTCCCGGAGTCAAGGTGACGGTGCTGGAGTCCCAGTGCTGCGGCATCGCCGGCACCTACGGCTTCAAGTCCGAAAACTACCAGACCAGCCAGACCATCGGCGAGGGGCTGTTTGATCAAATCAACCGCCTCTCCCCCGATCTGGTGATCACCGACTGCGAAACCTGCAAATGGCAGATCGAGATGAGCACCAGCTTCCGCTGTGAACATCCGATCCACCTGCTGGCCCAGGCGCTGGCCTGAATCCCCCGGCCCTTGCGGCCGCATAAAAACAATCCACGCAGAGATAAACAAAGAGCCGGCAATTGCCGGCTCTTCTTTTTTACGCTTCACGCACGCTATCAGGGGTGCTGGATGATCAGGCTATGTTGATCTTCCAGCATGCTCTGCAGGATATCGTGGGACGAGGTGCTGGTGAGATTCCAGCTGGTCAGGTCCACATCCTTCAGGGTGATCTGCTGGGTCACATGACCATCCCCGGCTGGCGCCACCGAGAGATTCACATCGCTCAGGCCATTGCTCCCCGTGGTCACCGAGGCTGAGAGATGCTTGAGCAGATCATCGACACCATTGCCAGTGACCCCTTGCAGCATGTCAGCCAGATCGATCTTGTCCCCTTGCTCCGGATGGAAGTCGGTGATGGTATCGATGGCGGGCTGCCCCTGACTCCCCTCGTCCCCGTGCTGCCAGACGAAGAGATCACTGCCAGCACCGCCAGTGAGGATGTCATTGCCATGACCCCCCAGCAGACGGTCATCACCAGCGGAGCCAAACAGCCAATCCCCCTGATCGGAACCGACCAACTCATGACCACTCTGGCCGTGCACCGTAATGGTCTCAAGGGGCGTGCTGACGGTTGAGCCGCCGACACTCGACTCGGCACTGATCCCCAGCACATGGTCACCGTCGCCAAAACCGCTGAAGTAGAGCGGAACCGAGTGATCGGCCGGGATCAGCCAGTCGCCATTGCCATCGGCATGACCGACGCTCTGACCATGCTCGTCCTGCACCTGCGCCCCATTCAGGCCGCTGATGCGGATGGAGAGCTCGCCGGTGGCCGGATTGACCACGCTGGCATTGATGCCAAGGGGGATAACGGCCCCCTGCAAGGCATGGAACGCATGCTGATCCACCGTCAGACCCGGCATATCCGGCTCGGGAGTGACCGTGATGGTCACCTGATCGGTGTCGCTCAGAGAACCGCCCGCACCGCTGTTGCCCTGATCGGAGGTAGTAACGGTAAGGGTATCCTCTCCCCAGAAATCTTTGGCCGGTTCATAGTGCAGGTTGCTTGCCAGCAACTGGTTGAGATCAGCCAACGACCCCACCAGGGTGATCTCGCTGGTACCCGCCCCCTGCACCATCACTGCACCGGTTGCACCCAGCAAGGTCAGTACACCATGTTCGACCCGCAGCACCATGGATACAGGCGCACTGCCTGCATCCACATCCTTCACGCTGACACCGGAGAGCGACAGGGAGCCATCCTCCTTCACCGTCATGCTGCCAGGCAGCTGATTGACCGGGGCATCGTTGACCGGCTGCACCTCGATAGGCAGCACATCGGTATCGCTGAGTGCCCCGCCACTACCCGTGTTCCCCTGATCGTTGGTGACCATGGTCAGGGCGTCATTGCCGTAGAAATCACTGTTGCCCTGATAGGTGACCCCACCAGAGAGCAAGGCATTGAGATCGGCCAGCGTGCCGGTCAGCACCAGCGAACCCGTGCCGTTGCCGACTACCGTCACGCCGCTGCCAGCAGGCAGCGTCAGGGTGCCATGTTCCACCGACAGGGTGATCTTGATGGGGCTGTTGCCCGCATCCACATCTTTCACCTGCAAACCGTGGATGACGAAGGGCTGATCTTCCTGCGCGACCTGAGGGGTCGTTGGCAATACGTTGATTGGCGCATCGTTGACCGGGCTTACATCCACATGGATGGTGCCATTGACCTCGGGGCCAAGGGCGCCGTTGTCGAGGCTCTGGGCGGTGATCTTGAGATCCAGTGCACCGTTGACATCATTGGTCACCAGCTCGACAACACCCAGCTTGCCGCCCTCGGTGGTGACCTGCCAGCGACCGCCACCCAGATCAACAACCGTCCCAGCCACGCCGTTTGGCAAGCGGATCTCGGCACCATCAGGTACCCCTTCGATGGTGACCCGCACCTGCTCGGGCTTGTTCTCATGCACATTACCCGCACTGCCGCCGGTTGGCTGGGTATCCCGGGTCTCCAGCCCCAGATCCAGAGTAATCACATCCCCTTCGGTACCGCTCGCCTGACCCTGAATGTCGGCGATAAGGGCATCCCCCACCGGATTGACGGTGACGGTAAAGCTGCCACTGGTTTCGAGCGGGATGGTGAGCCCCTTGTCCAAGGTAAAGGCGCTGAGTGACAGATCCACGGTGCCGCTGAAATCAGCTGGCGGGATCAGGGTCAGCTTGGAGAAATCGGTCCCCACCGGGATCTGCCAGACGCCGCCACCATTGTTGACCGCCGGAGCCGACAGGGTGAAGCCATCCGGTACCCCCTTGATCTGCAGCGCGACGATCTGCTCCGAGCCATCGTTATCGATTAGGGTTGCGCCAAATCCGGCAAGGTTGACCGTGCCATCCTCGCTCCCCGTGACGCTGTGCACCGAGAGCTGGGCCCGATCGTTGACCGGTCTCACCTCAAAGCCGACCTGCCCGCTCCAGCTGCCGCTGTCGGTCACCTGTTGGCCACCGACCAGCGCGGTATCGACAATATCGACCTTGATGTCGAGCGGCACCTGACCGCTGAAGTGCTCTTTGGGCACAAACACCAGATCTTTAAGCGCTGCCACATCGTTGACCACCAATGTGGTCAGTGGCTGGTCGCCGACTAGGAAATAGCCAAACTTGGGATCGACTCTAATGGTCACCGCCTTCACCGTCTCGACACCTCCGTCAGCCTCGCTCGGGCTGATATCAGCCAGTTTCACCGAGAGATCGAGGTGGATCTTGCTATCTTCCAGATTGTCCGGCTGTCCGTCATGGTTGGTATCCAGCACCGTCAGTGTCAGTTCCGGATGCTCGCCACGACCACCATTCACATCGACCACGGGGGCCACATCGACCCGGACCGTGCTGCTGTCGACCTTGATATTGCCACTGGCGGTATCGGTATTCACCACCTTCACCTCGATATTGAGCGAGCCGGCAAAATCCTGTGGCAAGCCAAGGGTCAACCCCTCCAGGCCCGCCAGTGACGGTGGCACCTTGATGACGTATTCACCGGTCGAGATGTTGTACTCGGCCCCGCTGATGGCGACACCCGCCGGCAACCCCTTGAGGACAATGGTCACCTCGTCGCTCGCCTGATCGGCGGCGCCGATATGGATCACGCCTTTGAGCTGCTGACCAAAATCAACCCGGATATCCTCCTTGCCAACCAGCACAGCGTTGTCATCGATATCGACAGTCGCCGCCGGTGTCTTGGGCGTCACTGGCGTGTTCTCAAATTCGGCACTGGTTTTCAGGCTCACTTTGACGTGGGCACTGGCATCGCCATCATCGCCCCGGTCGATCACCATGGCATCGATGCGGATCGGTTCGACCTTGCCGACAACCCCGTCCGGCGCATGCAACTTGAAGCTGCCGAGATTACCCGCCGGCACGATCCAGCTGCCGTTACCGTTGTTGATACCGCCAATCACCACAAACTGATCGCCTACGCCACCGTTCAACACCGGCAGGTTAATCACCAGATAGTCGATCTCCTCCACACTCGAGGGATCGAGGTCGGTAAAGAGGAAACGCCCTGCCAGATCGATATCGGCACCGCCCTGACCTACCAGCGGGCCGCCGGTCTGCACCAGCTTGCCATCGGACTCCACCACGGCCTGGATATCGACATGCAGATTGCCATCGATCACCTTCTCGGCCACGGCGCCCGAATCCACATCGTGCTGGGTCACGGTGACATGGCTCTGGATATTGGTATCCCGATCGCTATCCTCCGGCGCCTTCACCAGCAGTTGTCCCCCGTTGAGCAGGCTGTCGAGCTGGGCGGCGGTCAGGGTGACCTTGCCACTAACCACGGTCAGCGGACTCTCGACACTGCCGACTCGCAGCCAGATCTGGTAGCCATCCTCCACCCCGGAGAGACTCAGCGCCGTGACCTTCTCGGCGCCGTCAGTGAGGGTCGGATGCCAGTCCAACACGGTGAACTGATCTTCCAGACCGTGGCTGGTCTTGCTGTAGTCGGTGGCGTCAATCTCGGGTTCCACCTTGATATGCAGCGGCACATCGAAGCTCTTGTGATCACCATCGTTCTCGGTCACCACCACCTTGGCGATCAGGTTCAAATCCGCCGTGCTGTTGTGGGGTGGATGGATAAGCAGATTGCCAAGATCCGATACATTGACCTGATAGGTCGGTTTGCCGCTGGCATCGAGTCCGGCAAAGGTGAGGGTCAGCTCCTTGCCATTGGCATCAAAGACCCGAGCCCCTTCCGGCAGCCCTTGCAGCACCACGTTGAGGCTCTCGGAGGTATCGAGCGGGGTATCCGCCAGCTCACCGGAGACCAGCTTGAAATCAAGGGGAGCACGCCCATCCTCAGCCACTGTGATGCTGTAACCCTTACCCACGCCCTCTTGGGTCCAGCCCGTACCGCTCAGAATGAAGTCCGGTTTATCGGCCACCCCCACCAGATCCACATGTAGCGTCTGGGAACCGGTCTCTTTCTCATTGACCACGGTATGGGGTTGGCCATTGGGATCGGTCAGGGTTGCGGTGTCCTTCACCACCCCCTTGATGGTCAGATCGAAATCGACGTTGCTGTTTTTAGGGGGCTGCAGTTTGAGCTCGGCGATGCGAGCGTAGGGCACCTCATAGTAACCGACTATGTTCTGTGCAACGGCGGAACCTCCCAGCAACAAGGTTGCACCGGCAGGCAGGCCACTGATGCGGACAAACATCTGCTCGGAGCCATCGAGTTTGTCATCCAGATGAGTAAGGGCGATCTTGCTGCCCAAATCGAGCAAGATATCCTCTTTACCCTGAATGTCACGCACGGTGAGCTTGGCGTCATCCGCTACCGGATTGACGTTGATCACCAGATCAATCTTGTCTCCCTGCGCCGTGCCCTGACCCTGAGCGATCGGGTTCTTCTCGGTGCTGATCGGCGTCACCGACAGCTTGATGTCACCACTGAAATCCTTGCCCGGAACCACAGTCACCTTGTTGATGTCGCCAGCAGCCACCGTATAGAGGCCGTTTGCCCCCGGGGTAAGCACCTTGCCGTTCAGGGTAAGCGTCCCCTGACCCGACTCCCACTTGATCTGGTAGCTCAGTGTTTCGGAGCCATCGATGTCGGTGAGAGTGGCCTTCACATTGAGAGCGATGCCAGTGCTGTCTTCATTGGTGGTGTAGTGCTGATTTGTGCTCGCTCCATCCCAGAGTGGCTTGTCGGCAATACCTTGCACCGTGATGTCCAGATTGCCGGTGAGCACCGGGGGCTTGCTCCCCTCGGTGACGCCCACCTGCAACTGCACCGGGAAGCGCAGCGGATTGCCACCGAGGTCGTAGTTCGAGTAGTCGTGGTTAGGCACGAAGGTGACACCGGTGAGCTGGAACTTGTCGTTGGTGTTGGCCACCGCCACCATGGCCTCAGGCGGCACCTGATACCAGGTCTTGCCACCCAGGGTAATGGTGGTCAGCGCGACACCGTTGAAATAGAAGGTTCCCTGGGCATTGGCAGGTACCTGGATAAGCAGCTGCTCCACATGCTCGCCCCGATCGAAATCCCCCACATCCAGATTCATGGTAATGGGGATCCCCTGGCTAGGATCGGTTGCTCCGGCATCCTCCTGGCCGGTGACGGCGCTCACGCTGAGCGTGCCAGCCTCGTCCCGGATGGTCAGGGTCAGGATGCCATCATCGCTATCCCCGTCGCCGTCCACCAGGTGGAACGTGATCTGCTGTATCAGGTTGCTATTGCTGTGATTGATACCCGACTTGGCGGTAAAGCTGTAGTTACCCTCTGCATTGATAACCAAAGTGCCGATGAGTTGTCCTGTGCCATCTGTTACCGAGATGGTGGTATTGCCCGTTGCGGCGATGGGGTGCTCGGTGCCATTGATGGTGACCGATTTCACTACTGCATCGTCCGCCCCCTCACTGGCGGTGGCCAGCAGATCGCCGGTCACTTTCGCGCCTTCATTCAGGGTCTTGTTCGCATCCACGGCCACGGGCACATCATCCTGCACGCTCACATGACCAATCACTTCGGCACTGAGGTCTCCGTCACTGTCCCGCGCCTGTAACGGCAGCTGGATATCCAGCAGATCCTTGCCCTGAGCGCTGTGATCAAGATTGCCGATAAGCTCGAAGGTGTAGCGGCCGGAGACATCCAACGTCAGCTTGAAGATGAGCTTGCCTGCGCTGTCCTTGCCAAGATACACACCCGGCTGGCTATCTGCGCCAATGGTGACGACCTTGCCCCCCGACGTGAGGGTGTTGAGGGCGTTAAAGCGAGCCACATCCAGTTGCAGAGAAGCCACCCGGTCACTCCCGGCGGCGATCGTCACCTGACCGATGGCAACCTCTCCCGTGCCTGACGGGCTGGTGCCTCCATGCTGGCCATTGCCCCCGTTGAGATCCGACTCCTTGACGGTGACCCCCTCGATAGATGTGATCACGGGATTGTCAGCATCGGTGATCACCGCAGTGGTACTGCCAGTGATCACGCTGCCATCGCTGTCGGTTACCTTGATTGGCAAGGTCAGGTTGAGTTTGTTATCCGCCCCGTGATCCAGGTTGGTATGCACAGTCACCTGATAACCGATCTCTGCGCTGGTGTGAGCGGCGATGGTGGCAGGGACAGTGGGGATAGATACCGTCATCACTACCAGACCGCCACTGGTCACCGCCTGGAAGGTGTGACCATCGGTGCCAACCGCTTTCCAGGTCAGGGTTTCGCCGTTATGGGTGATGGGCTTGCCATTTGCATCCATCACCTGACCAGCAAAGGTCAAACGCACATCGGTCACCGGATCCGAGTCAGCTTTGATGGTGATCTTGCCGCTGGCTTGCTGATCATCCGCCGTCTGGTTATTGGCGGCGCCATCGAAGCGCCCTTCATTGAGGGTCACTCCGGTCAGGGTGAGGGTCGGTTTCCCCCCTTCCCCAATCTGGATATTGAGGGTGCCGCTGGTACTGTCGTTGTTACCGCCCGCCTTGTCGTAGTCGTTGACGATCACCTTGATGGGCAGCTCGGTCACGGCGTTGCCGCCCTGATGAAGCCCCTGATAGAGGGTGACCTGATAGTCAAACCCGTTCTTGCCCGCCTGATCGAGGCTGCCAATCAGCTTGACCTCGAACACCTCGACCCGCTGGCCATCCACCATCACATAGCCCTTGAGCAGCTGGCTGCCCGGGATCAGCGGGTCACCATCCACCAGCTCGTACTGCACCGGTTTACCCAATGCGGTCAGCGCAGGTTGTTCGCTGGCATCGGCAAACGCCACCTCGATCACCCGATCCGACCCGGCTTGCACATCGAAGTGACCGGTTTGACTCAAGCTGTTGCTGCCGGTGAGGTCCCCCTCATCCAGGGACACGCCTTTGCCCGGAATAAAGCTCGGCGCCTTGCCGTCCGCAATGGTGAGCGGCAGCGTGGTACCGATGTGATCGCCATCCTTGTCAGCCAGGGTGACGGCCAGCGGCAGGTTGAGGGATTCACTCCCCTTGTGATCCAGCTCGCCGCTCAGGGTGACCTTGGCGGTGACGCTCCAGTTACCGTTGTTATCGACCAGGCTCAGCTCGGCGCGCAGCACCACCTGGCCACCGGCGGTTCCGACCAGCTGGCCGGTTGCGGGATCGACGGTGAAAGTGACCGGGTTACCGTGGCTGGTGAGTCCGGTCAGGGTGCTCTGGATAGCGGCGATATCAAAGCCAAGGGAGTTAGGGTCAAGGGCATCACTGCCGTGAGCAACCGAGAAACTCATGGTGCTGACGGCTGCAGTCTCCCCTTGCGCCATCTCGGTGATGGTGGTGCCGGTCACGGCGGAGATGGTCGGATTGGCACCATCCCCCACCGCAACGGTAATGGTAGAGGAGACCTTGTCACCATCGCTGTCGAGCAGGGTAAAGCCCACCTTGAGCAGGCTGTCGGCACTGCTCTGATCCAGCGGTTGATGGAGGGTAAAGCTGTATTTGCCATCGTTGCCGAGGGTCAGTTCAAACACCAGCGTGCCATCGGGGGTACGCCCCTCGATAAGATGATCGGCCGCCGTGATGGTCACGACCTGCTTGCCCGAGGTGACCCCTTGCAGCCCAGGCTGATTGGCATCGAAGGTGATGCTGGCCAGCGGATCGCTGCCCGCCGTGATAGTCAGATCACCGTCAAGGGTCTGGCCCTGCTGCCAGTTGCTATCTTCGGTGAGCGTGAGGGAGACAGGATTAACCTGCGGCAAGGCACCGTCGGTAATGGTGATATTGAGGGTGCCGAGATTGCTCTTGTCGCCGTCAAAATCTGAACCCTGTACCTTCAGGCCAAGATTGAGGCTGTTGGTCGCTTCCGGCTCGTCAAACACCCCGGTCAGGGAGACGCTGTATTTGCCATCCAGCCCGATGGTAACAGTGAGGATCGTCTTGCCCTGCCAATCCTTGACGATCAGCTGGTTGTCCTGAACCTCGTAAGTCGTCGCCTTGCCCTGGCTGGTAAGCCTCGCCAAAGCCGGCTGGCTCGCCTCAAAGTTGAGGGAGACCAGACGATCGCTGCCCACCGTCACCGGCAGTTGGCCATCGATGCTCTGGTTGCCCCCCTCTTGCAGGGCGACGCCTTTATCGAGACCGAGCACAGGATCTGCACTATCACTCACCGTGATGGTAGCGGTTCCCTGATTTTTGCTGCCATCGCTGTCGGTGACTTCGACCGGCAGATTCAGCTCCAGCTTGTTGTCTGCACCGTGATCCAGGTTGGTATGCACCGTTACCTGATAACCGATCTCTGCGCTGGTGTGAGCGGCGATGGTGGCGGGCACTGTGGGGATGGAGACCGTCATCACAACCAGACCACCACTGGTCACCGCCTGGAAGGTGTGACCATCGGTGCCAACCGCTTTCCAGGTCAGGGTTTCGCCGTTATGGGTGATGGGCTTGCCGCTGGCATCCATAACCTGACCGGAGAGGGTCAGTCGCACATCGGTCACCGGATCCGAGTCAGCCTTGATGGTGATTTTGCCGCTCGTCTGCTGGTCATCAGTGGCAGAATTGGCGCCATCGAAGCGCCCTTCATTGAGGGTGACATCGGTCAAGGTGAGGGTCGGTTTCTCCCCTTCCCCAATCTGGATATTGAGGGTGCCGCTGGTGCTGTCGTTGTTACCGCCCGCCTTGTCGTAATCGTTGACGATCACCTTGATGGGCAGGTCGGTCACGGCGTTGGCGCCCTGATGAAGCCCCTGATAGAGGGTGACCTGATAGTCAAACCCGTTTTTGCCCGCCTGATCGAGGCTGCCAATCAGCTTGACCTCGAACACCTCGACCCGCTGGCCATCCACCATCACATAACCCTTGAGCAGCTGGCTACCGGGGATGGCGGAGTCCCCATCAACCAGCTCGTATTTGACGGGCTGGCCAAGTGCAGTGAGCGCCGGTTGCTGGCTGCCATCGGCAAACACCACCTCCACCACCCGATCCGACCCGGCTTGCACATCGAAGTGACCGGTTTGACTCAAGCTGTTGCTGCCGGTGAGGTTCCCCTCATCCAGGGTCACACCGGTGCCTGGGATAAAGCTCGGCGCCTTGCCATCCGCAATGGTGAGCGGCAGCGTGGTACCGATGCGATCGCCATCCTTGTCAGCCAGGGTGACGGCAAGCGGCAGGTTGAGGGATTCACTCCCCTTGTGATCCAGCTCGCCGCTCAGGGTGACCTTGGCGGTGACGCTCCAGTTACCGTTGTTATCGACCAGGCTCAGCTCGGCGCGCAGCACCACCTGGCCACCGGCGGCTCCGACCAGCTGGCCGGTTGCGGGATCGATGGTGAAAGTAACCGGGTTGCCGTGGCTGGTGAGTCCGGTCAGGGTGCTCTGAATAGCGGCGATATCAAAGCCGAGGGAGTTGGGGTCAAGGGCATCGCTGCCGTGCGCGACCGAGAAACTCATGGTGCTGACCGCGGCAGCCTCCCCTTGTGCCATCTCGGTGATGGTGGTGCCGGTCACGGCAGCGATGGTCGGATTGGCGCCATCACCCACCGCCACGGTAATGGTGGAGGAGACCTTGTCACCATCGCTGTCGAGCAGGGTAAAGCCCGCCTTGAGCAGGCTGTCGGCACTGCCCTGATCCAGCGGTTGATGGAGGGTAAAGCTGTATTTGCCATCGTTACCGAGGGTCAGCTCAAACACCAGCTTGCCATCTGGGGTACGTCCCTCGATAAGATGGTCAGCCACCGTGATGGTCACGGCCTGCTTGCCCGAGGTGAACCCTTGCAGCCCCGGCTGATTGGCATCGAAAGTGATGCTGGTCAGCGGATCGCTGCCCGCAGTGATAGTCAGATCGCCGTTAAGGGTCTGGCCCTGCTGCCAGTTGCTATCTTCGGTGAGCGTGAGGGAGACAGGATTAACCTGCGGCAAGGCGCCATCGGTAATGGTGATATTGAGGGTGCCGAGATTGCTCTTGTCGCCGTCAAAATCTGAGCCCTGTACCTTCAGGCCAAGGTTGAGGCTGTTGGTCGCTTCCGGTTCGTCAAACACCCCGGTCAGGGAGACGTTGTATTTGCCATCCAGTCCGATGGTAACGGTGAGGATTGCCTTGCCCTGCCAATCCTTGACGATCAGCTGGTTGTCCTGAACCTCGTAAGTCGTCGCCTTGCCCTGGCTGGTGAGCCCCGCCAGCGCCGGTTGGCTCGCCTCAAAGTTGAGGGAGACCAGACGATCGCTCCCCACCGTCACCGGCAGCTGACCATCGATGCTTTGGTTGTCCCCCTCTTGCAGAGCGACCCCCTTGTCGATGCCCAATGCGGGATCACTGCCATCATTGACGGTCAGGGTCAGGTTGGCGCTGGTGCTGTCGCCATCGATCTCGTTGGCGCTCACCTGCAAATCGAGGGAAAGCGTGTCGCTGCCCTGATGATCGAGCGGGCCGGTGAGGGTGACCACCACCCGCCCAGCCAGATCGCTGCCCTGCTGCTCAGCCTTCAATTCGGCGCGCAGCACCTCCACCCGTTGGCCACTGCCATCCAGGTAGTAACCCACCAAGTTGCGATCACCGGCAAATTCAAAGGTCAGCGGATGACCATCGCTGGCAAGACCCGAGCCGTTGAGGGTAGTCAGGGTGCTGCTCTGATTGCTGAACACCAACGAATCCACCAGCAGAGGATCGGCGGTGTGTTTGACTACAAAGCTGCTCTCGCCCACCACGGCGGCGCCGTTGGTAAAAGCATCTTCGGTCAGAGGAATGGCCGGGATCTCGAAGCTGGGCGGATTGCTGTCCACCAGATTGATCACCAGCGGCGCCTTCACCAGATCGCCGTCGCTGTCGCGATATTCGAGGTTGAACGGCAGGCGCAACGCGTCCTGACCGTGATCCAGGCTCTGACTCCAGACGATGCGGTAACTTCCGTCATTGTTGAGGGTCAGGGTGAAGATAGTCGCCCCACCGGCACTGGCGGTCAGGGTCTGACCGTTGATGGTATAGCCAAGAGGCGCGCCATGGCTGACGAGCCCCAGCCCTTCCAAAGCACTCTGGTCGGCGGCGAACTGGACTTGCAGATTGCCATCCTGGCCGGCACTGGTATTGAGGCTGCCGGTCGCGGTGATCGGGCCATCGGCCAATCCGGCTTCGGAGAGCGTCAGGGTCTCGCTCTGACCGATCAGCGGTGCCCCATCGCTGGCACTGTTGCCCGCCAGATCGGTGACACTGGCACGCACTTCAAAGGATTGATTGATATCGGAGAGATCTAGGCCGCTCACCTGCCAACGGCCATCGGCCCCTACCAGTGCCGAAGTGGTCAGCAGCGGCTGGCCATTGCTGTCAACAAGTGTGATGGTGACACTCTGACCCGCCTCCACATTGCTGGTGGATCCGTTCAGGGTGGCGCTGCTGTTGCCAAACAGGGCTGCGGAATCGAGATCATCGATATCGATAAAGGCCTGGGTATCGACATTGATAACGAGGGTATCGCTGGCGCGGTTGCCGGCAATATCCACGGAATTGACCTGAAACTGGTACTGGCCATCGGCCAGGGTCTGCGGCAGCTGATATTGCCAGTTACCGGCGGCATCCACCGTCAGGACGGCGAGCAGGCTGCCGCCAAGGCTCAGGGTCACGGTGGCACCGGGCTCCCCCTTCCCTTGCAGCAGCGGGGTATTGTCGCGGGTCAGATCATCGGTCTGGCTGGCGCCGGTGTCGCTCTCATCGGCGAGATCGAGGGTAATGGTGGTGATGGTATCGAGCAGAGTCTGTGCGGTGTCGCTGGCATTGTTGCCCGCCTGATCCTGGGTATTGGCCACAATCTGCAACGGGCCATCCACCAGCTTGCCGGTCACATCGCCAAAATTGGCTTCCCACACCAGGCCGGGCAGCACCACGGTCGTCATCGTCAGTGAATTTCCCGCCTGATCGATAAGGGTCACAGTGACTGGCTGGCCTACCTCCACATCATCCACCACACCACGAATGATGACGCCAGCCGCTTCATCGGCGTTGATAATGTTGTCGCCGGTTTGGGGCTCGGTGATGGTGATGGCAGCAAAGAAATCACGCTCTTCGGAAAACAGCAGCTCATCGCCAACAGGTTGCACCGCATGATCGGTATCAAAACCGGCCTCGGCCAGGGTGGCGTCATTGGTACGATCGACCACCACAAATCCACCCGAGCTGGAACCTGCTACACCACCGATATTGCCAGCAGCGGCTGCGTTGCCGGCGGCGGTCTCCTGGAACAATTCGGTCGGGTCAATACCCTGACGGATCGCCTCTTGCAACGAGGCCAGTTCCGGGTCGGTCGGTTGTCCATCAGCAGCAGGTGTGGCGGGCTCTGGTTTGGCGGCCATATCTTGCTCACCAGCAGGATCACTGCCCGGCTCGGCTAGTTGAAAGTGGCCACCTTGGGCAGCTTGCAGGCGATCCCCCGGCTGCAATGCCATCCCCACCTTTGCTCGTATGACAGATCCATCGGCACTGATGACAAACACGGAGCCCTCGAGTTGGGTGATCACCGTGGACTTTTCAATTTGCAACTCAGCCATACAACCTCCAGCAACAACCAAACCATTAACATCAGCATCTAAAGAATGCTCATATACAGGACCTTAAGAAAACACTTCATTTGAAATTCCTTCTAAGGTCCTGTTCTGTATCGATTTTCGCTGCTTGGTTCGACGGGCATTTTTCGCCAAGTAAACGGCAGCCCATTCCAGACGCTCTCTTATTTCCACCAACACCCGATGAGCCACCGCTTCCAATAACGGGAACCACCAGGTTCCGCTATTTTTCGCCGCTTTCAGTGTGGATAAACCGTCCCCCATCAGCGTCTGAGCTACCCGTCTTTTCATCACCAGCGACAACAGGCTGGCCCACACCAGCCCCTCGGCAATGGCTTTCTGACCTGTCACAAAGCCCTTGAGCCGGTTGTGCGACTTCCACTCCTTAAACAGCAGCTCCACCTGCCAACGACAGCGGTACAGGCTCATCACCCGCTCTGCTGGCCATGCCTCTCGTGGCAGATTGGTCATCCAGATACAGAACCGTTTCTCCTCGGCAAACCAGCGTCGGATCAGCCGATACTCGAACTTGCCCGATTTCACCACCATATCCAGTACCTCTGCCCGACAGTGCCGCCGTCCAGCATCCTTGAGTGACAGGCCCGCCAGCTTCGGCACTTCCCGTTCGTCACCGCGCCATGCCCGGATAATCTTCGGGTTCAGGCTCTTACTACCCCTGACCAGATAGAAACCGCCCGCCTCGTTTAGTTTCGCAAAGTAGGCCATATCGATGTAACCCGCGTCCGCCAACAGCAGGCTGTTATTGAGCCGCTCGGGCTCAGGCAGGAACTGGCGCTCTGACGCCGTATCGGCAGAGACCTGCATGCAAACTGGACTTTGCTCCAATAGAGACATGAGCATATGACACTCGATTGCCGCCGGGCTAATGGTCTTGAACCTTCCCGGAAACACTTCGGCCAGGCTTTTGTGGACGGCAAAGGAAGTACCATCCTGCAACAACACCTGTTTGAATGCGCCAAGGGATGCAGTCTTCATCTGTTGGCCGATACGCAAGGCGATAGCCCGTTCAACCAGCGCCTTCATGAACAGGGCGAACGACGCTTTGCGCAACTGGTTGTGAAAGGGCTTGTAGGAAACCTGATGGGCATCAACCAGTTGCAAGGCATTGAAATGATGGTGCAATCCAGCGATACCATCGACCTGGTCGCAGCCAAGTGCCCGCAAGAGTGCAGTCACCAGCATGGCAGGCGTAATGGCTCGTTTGCGCAAGCAAAATTGGCAGTCACGGGCAATGCGGTCGAGTTCGGCAGGAGAGAGAAGTTGCTCAAGATAGTGGTTGGCATCGATAATGGTCATGGCTTCGTGCGTGGCGGTTTTGTTTGGCGATAAAATCAGATCACAATCGAAGCCATTTTTATATCTATTTCAATTGGTTGCTGCTAAAGATCCTGTACATG
>NZ_JBFODS010000049.1:0-31249 GCF_040908445.1 Aeromonas sp. R10-2
GTTCAATCTGAGCCATGATCAAACTCTTCAATTTAAGTTTGGTTGCTTCGAAAAGCGGCTCAATGAATTGCTGAAATAAACTGTTCGACTTCTTACTACTAAGAAATCGTCTTGGTCACTTCACCAGACATTGAAAATCAAAAATTGTTTTTGATGTTCGATGCTGTGAGTGCCCACACAGATTGCTTGATTCAAATTGTTAAAGAGCGTCACGCTTGTCGCGTTGAGGAGGCGCATATTACGCTTCTCACTTCGAAAGTCAAGCGATTGCTTTCGCTTTTCTTTCGGCGCCCACTTCGCTAGGAAGCTGGCTCATCAGGTTGGCGCGTTCCGCCGTGCTGGTAGGGGCGCATTATAGGGAGCCGCGCTGCGATGACAAGGGCTTTTTCAGCAAAAAAGTTCGTTCGCTCAGATATCAAGCAACCACCTCTTTTTTTGCTCAAAATGGCGTCAATCCTGACTATTGCCGGATTTAAATTGAACATTTGAAAAGCCAATTTATAATTGCCATTTCAAATGTTTAATTGGAATACCCTCATGCATCAAATCCTCGATAGCCATAAGGAAGAGCAAATCGTCCCGCTGTTCCGCTTGGGGTTCCGACCCTTCTTCTTGTTCGGGGCTCTGTTTGCTGCCGTCGCCATGTTGCTCTGGCTGGGGCAGCTCAACGGTTGGCTAACCTTGCCAGGGATTGCCAACCCGATCTGGTGGCATGGTCATGAAATGCTGTTTGGTTTCGGGGCAGCCATCGTCGCGGGCTTTCTGCTCACCGCGGTGCAGAACTGGACGGCCCATCCCGGTATTCGGAGCTGGCCATTGGCAATGGTGGTGGGGTTGTGGATATTGCCAAGGACCTTGTTACCCTGGCTGGGTGAGGAGAACATGATCCTGATGGTAGCAGACCTGCTCTGGCTGCCGCTGTGCGCCTGGTTCCTTGCCAAGCCTATCTTGATAACCCGGCAATGGCGCAATCTATTCTTCGTGCCCCTGTTGCTGATACTGACCTTGCTCAATGGTGCCAGCTGGTTATGGCAGGCCGATTGGACCACCGTTGAGCACCTATTGATCACCACAGTGCTGTTGTTTACCACCCTGATCGCCGTGATGGGTGGAAGGGTGATTCCGTTCTTCACCGCCCGAGCAACCGGTCAGGATAAAGCTGCACCTCAGCTCTGGCTGGAGCGGGCGGCGCTCGCGACACTGTGGCTTATCTTGCTCTGCTGGCTGCTGCTCCCCACCCAATGGGTCACCAGCATATATATAGTGCCTCTCTATATAGTGGCGGCGAGTTTGCATCTGTGGCGGCAACTGCGTTGGCATCTGCCATCGACCCTTGCGCATCCCCTGCTGTGGTCACTCCATCTCGCCTATCTGTTTATCCCTCTTGGCCTGCTCGCCCTTGCGGCACATAGCGCGGGTCTGCCCATCACGTTGTCGATGGCCAGTCACCTGCTCAGCGCAGGCTGTATGGGCACCATGATCCTGGGCATGATTGCGCGAGTCTCCCTCGGCCATAGCGGTCGGGCCTTGCAGGCAGGACGCAGGATCACTGGCGCATTCGCCCTGGTTATCGCTGCCGCTACAATGCGGGGGACGATTCCGCTGTTCTGGCCTGCTTATACCCTGCATGGCTGGAACCTCAGTGCGCTTGCCTGGATCGCTGCCTATGGTCTGTTTGTCTGGGTCTATACCCCGATACTGATCCGCCCCAGATCAGATGGTCGACCGGGTTGATGACTGCGGAACATGTTCAGGGTGTTGCCACCGGATAGTGGATGAGGTTGTGGAAAATCGCCGGGGCTATGCCCAGATTGCGATAACCGTGGGGACGGTCGGCAGCAAAACGCACCGCCTCTCCTTGCACCAATGAACGCCACTCCCCTTCCACCAGCACCTCCATCATGCCGCTGATGACGATGACATGTTCGGTCACTCCCGGCTCATGGGGCTCGGATTCACGCTGGTAACCCGGCAACAGGGTCAGCTCAAGCAACTCGAAACCAAACCGGTTTTCATAAGGGAAGAGGGGGGCCACTTGCATGCCCTCTCCCGCAGGCTGCTGGCGAATGGCATCGGCGGTGCGATAGAGCACCTCCTCCTGCACGGCGGGTGTGGGCTCAATGAAACTGGAAAATGAGACTCGAAAACCGGTGGCTATCTTCCACAGCGTCGCCACTGTCGGGCTGGACTCTCCCCGCTCAATCTGCCCCAGCATCGCCTTGCTGACACCTGTTTCGCGCGCGGCGGCATCCAGGCTCCAGCCGCGCTCGCTGCGCAGCCCCTTCAGTCGAGCAGCCAGATGCTGACTCATCTCTTGCATAACTGCCTCTTTATTACTCTTGCACGATGCACCTTGTGCGCTATAGCGCACATAGATATAGTCAAAGCTGTATTGTACGTAATAACGCACAGCGCGTCACAACGCCAAGAGGAAGAGTCATGCCCTTCGCCATCCCCCATCTGATCGCAGGCTTTATCGCCGTGATGGTCGGCTACACAAGTTCCGTCATCCTGATCATCCAGGCCGCCACGGCAGCAGGTGCTGATACTGCCCAAGTTGCCTCCTGGCTCTGGACGCTGGGGATCGGCATGGGGGTGAGCTGCATCGGCCTCTCTCTTTATTACCGCATGCCCGTACTGACCGCCTGGTCCACACCGGGCGCGGCACTGCTGATCGCCACACTGGGCAACTTCACTCTGGCGGAAGCGATCGGCGCCTTTGTGATCTCCTCCCTGCTGATCACTCTGTGTGGCATCAGCGGCTGGTTCGACCGCTTGATGAAACATATCCCGGCTCCGCTGGCCGCCGCCATGCTGGCTGGCGTACTGCTCAGATTCGGGCTGGATCTGTTCAAGGTCGCCCCGCAAGATCCCTTGCTGCTTGGTACCTTGCTGCTGACTTTCCTGTTGGGGCGTCATCTCTGGCCCCGCTATACCATGGTGCTGGTACTGGGAGTGGGGATGCTGATCTGCAGCATGCGGGGGGATCTGCAACTGGCAACTCTACACTGGCAACTCGCCAGCCCGGTCTGGACATGGCCAGTCTTCTCCCTTGATGCCCTGTTTGGTATCGCGCTGCCGCTGTTCATTGTCACCATGACATCGCAAAACATGCCGGGAATTGCAATCTTGCGGGCCCACGGCTATCAGCCTTCCACCTCCTCGCTGATCAGCTGGACTGGCCTGACTGGCCTGCTGCTCGCTCCTTTTGGCGGCTATGCCTTCAATCTGGCCGCCATCACTGCCGCCATCTGCATGGGCAAAGAGGTCGACCCGGATACCAAGCGCCGCTGGCCAGCTGCGGTATGGGCGGGTTGCTTTTATCTCCTGACCGGCTGCTTCGGCGCAACCGTCGCGGCCCTGTTTAGCGCCTTTCCGGCAGCCCTTGTCACCTGCGTCGCTGGTTTGGCCCTGCTAGGCACCATCGGCAGCAGCCTGCACTCTGCCTTGCAACAGGATGAAGCGCGAGAAGCTGCACTGCTCACCTTTATCATTACCGCGTCCGGGATCAGCCTGCTCAGCATCGCGGCAGCCTGCTGGGGTCTGCTGATTGGTCTGGCTATCTATCAGTTCCAATCATATCGACAAAGGAATCAATTGAACCTCAAACCGTGAACCTCTGCACACTATCCACAGAAAATGATTCACAAGTGAAACTAATTTCCCTCTAGTGGTGTCAGGGCGCCAATCTTCCCGGACATGGTGCCCTGTCAGGTTCCATGCAACGGAGTATAAAAATGAAAAATCAGGCTGTCTTGTTACTACTGGCCATACTGGGTGCTACGAGCGTCCAGGCTGCCGATACGGATCGAGAGCTGGCTCGCCAGCTCGCACTTCAGCAGAAAAACCTGCTGCCCCTGCTGAGCAATCAGCAATACCAGAGCCCGCTTCCCAACCTGCTGCAGAAGGCCAGCCCGCGCCTTAAACGGCAGGCGAGCGATGCCAACCAGGCAGCCATCAGCCGGCAAGGACTGGATGGCGAGGTCAAACAACTGATGCAGTTGCGGCTGGCCAACACCGATCAGGCCGCAGCACTGCAACAGGGGGTCGAACCGCTGGTCGCCTATGTTCCAAGTGGAGATGAGAAGAGCTGGAGCGCCATTGAAGCGTTCGACAGCGCTGGCAATCCCGTCTATCTGGATGTGGACAAGGCACCGGCCCGGCCGGTTTTGGTAGTCGAAGCCGATCCCGTCAAAGCCAAGAACGCAGGCTTGAAGGTAATGCGCAAGGCGCTGGCCGATGCTGATCTGCAAAGCGCTCCGCGAGTGGCGACCAGCACGGCGCCACTCAAGACCAGTATCCTGAAAAAGATCAGACTGAAAGATGATCAGGAGCCCTGGCTGCTCGGCGCAGCCGAAGTGTATGCAGTGGTCGCAGGGGTCAATCCCAGCCGGGATGAGCCTGTGGTCGATATTGTCGACATGCCCTACCTCGACTATGACAACACAGACTACACCCCCAACCAGATCCTGGTTTACTGGGATCGCTATCGCTGGGGAGCCGTCGACGTGGTGATGATGGAGCAGGATGACAACGTCAACTATAAGGAGCTGAGCGCCCTGCTGATTGAAGCTCTCAAACTCGGCTTTACTGCGGGTGGCGTGCCGGAAGCACTGCCCTTCCTCGATCTCGGCGGTCGCATCGTCAAGGCACTGCCCGACTCCTGGATGACCAACAACGACGACTATCTGGATACCTTCTACACACTGGAGCAGGATCAGGTCTATCGCCAGTATCCGGGGGCTGCCGGTAATGCGGTTATCGATCTTGAGCCAAAAGAGATCGCCCCGACCAGACCTTGATAATCGGCCATAACGAAAAAGCCAATGAGCAACTCATTGGCTTTTTGCTTTTATCGCGGTGACCACCGGTCAACCCTTGGGACGAACCCCCAAGGTATGGCAGATGGCATAGGTCAGCTCGGAGCGGTTCAGGGTATAGAAGTGGAAATCCTTCACTCCTTCCTGACTCAGCACGCGCACCTGATCGATGGCGATGCTCGCCCCCACCAGATTGCGGGTCATCTGATCGTTATCCAGCCCCTCGAAACGCTGATGCATCCAACGCGGGATCTTCACGTTGGTAAAACCGGCAAACTTGGCCAGGGTCTGATAGTTGGAGACCGGCAGGATCCCCGGCACGATTTCAGCATCGATGCCGATAGCGGCGCAGCGATCCCGAAAGCGCAAATACGTTTCCACATCGAAGAAGAACTGAGTGATGGCGCGGTTGGCACCGGCATCAATCTTGCGCTTGAGATTGAGCAGGTCGGATTGCGCACTCTTGGCCTCCGGGTGACCTTCCGGATAGGCGGCAACCGAGATATCGAAGTCCGCCTCTGACTTGAGCAGGGCAACCAGATCGGTGGCATACATATCCGGTTTCTCCAGCCCCTGCGGCAAGTCACCGCGCAGAGCCACGATATGACGAATACCGCTGTTCCAGTAGTCGCGGGCGATGGTGCGCAGCTCGTCGCGGCTGGCATCGATACAGGTCAGGTGCGGCGCCGCAATCAGGCCTGTCCGCTCCTTGATGTCCTTAATCACCTTGTGGGTGCGATCACGGGTACCGGAGTTGGCGCCATAAGTAACAGAGACGAACTTGGGTTCCAGCACTTTCAGCCGTTCGATGGACTGCCAGAGGGTATTCTCCATCCCTTCACTGTTGGGCGGAAAAAACTCGAAACTGACCGATATATCGCCATTCAAATCTGCCAAGCTCTGGTTGAGCGCCTCAACCTGACGTGCACTGTGAAATCCCATCTGCTCTTCTCCCTGTCCTGCAATCCATCTGCCTACGTCAAAACGGATGTTTGGACGTCTAAACGTCTTTATATTTATGAGTAAAACGACACAAAGTCAACAGGGATTTACCTCACATCCGATCTGACGAACTTCATATTTACAAAATTAACGGTTCGTAACCGAAAAGTGCCCATCCCAAAATTGCCCCAGTCGAGTTATGATGGGGGCAGATCGTCCTGGACGTTCTGAATCTGCGTGTGATTGTTTGGCCGGAGGTTTCTCCGGCCCCTTTTCATCTATTTCCCACTCCTGCCGATAACAGAATGAGTCTTTGCAGGAGCACCATCATGGATACCCATCCCGGCTTTGCCACCGACTTGCTGTTCGATCGCTATCAGGGCGAGGTTGTTCAGCACGATCAGTTCTGGGCGGTTCGCACGCCGGATGCTCCCGACTACTACTTCGGCAACTACCTGCTACTCCCCACCCCGCCCAGCGACCATGACAAAGGCTGGCTGGAAGCCACATTTGATCAGCTGATCGGCCAGGATCCTCGAGTGCGCCACCGCACCTTCCAATGGCCACTGGCGGCCGGGCAAAACAGCCGGATCGCCGGTTTTGTCGCAACGGGTTACCAATATATGGAGTGCGTGGTGCTGGCGCTGGATGAACAGAGTTGCCCGCCCCCTCACGGCGACATAAACAAGGTTGAGGCACGCACCTTCACCACTGCTGATTGGCCTGAGTGGCTCGACTTCGAACTCCATGAGCGGGATGAGGGGCACTCGGAACAGAGCTATCTCCCCTATCTTCGATCCCGTCAGGCGCTCTATCAGGCCATGATTGCCGATGGTCTCGGGAACTGGTGGGGGATCTGGCAAGAGGGGCAACTGGTCGCCAGCTGTGGCCTCTTCTTCTGCGGCACACTTGGGCGCTTCCAGTTGGTACGCACGCACCATGCGTGGCGCAACCAGGGGTTATGCCGTCAGCTGCTGAGTCAAGTGGCTCGCGCAGGATTGTCCCGCGCCAAACAGCTAATCATAGTGGCCGACGAGCACTACCATGCCCAGCGCATTTACCGCTCTCTGGGGTTTGCCCCGGTAGCCCGCATCGGCAGCCTCTGCCGCTGGCCCCACGAAGCACAATAAAGCGATACATGCTGGCCACGAGCCATAAAAAAAACGGGAGGCTGATGCCTCCCGCTCTTATTGATGCCGATGACCTATTGCTGTGGCTGCTGTGGCGCCTCCAGCTCGTTGGAGAGCGCCTGCTCCACCTCATCCGACGGCGCCGGTAATGGGGCAGCGGCCGCTGATGCGGGTTCTGCGGGTGTCACAGCAGGTGACACCACGGCCGATGTTTCACTGGTCGCGGGGGCTGCGGACACCTCAGTCGTCGGCGCTGAAACAGGATCAGGGGCAACCGCATCACACTGACAATCCGGGCTCTTGGCCTTGTTGCCCTGATGAGGGGCATACCAGCCCCTCAAGCCACCTTCCAGTCGATCTGCGGCCGCCTTGGGCTCCATCTTGCCAAGCAGCACCGCCTGACTCACCTCGGCCAGTTCATCCCCCAACTTGGGCGTACCACGGGAGAGGATCTGGGTCGCCACCCGAATGGTCGAGTCACACTGATCGCGCCACTCCATCATCTCTTTGGCCGCCGGATTGGTGACATCGAAGAAGTGGTTGGAGAGGGAGAAGAATCCCGGCAACGAGTTGGTATAGAGCTCGGCAAATTGCGGCGTCGTCAGCCACTGCAGGAACGCCATCGCCCCCTCTTTGTTCTTGCTGGCAGGGTTCATCCCCATACCGATATCGGTGTGATCGGTAAAGAAACAGCCATCACCCTGTTTGGCCACCGGCGGGCGCATGACGCCAAAATCGACCTTGCCGGTGAAGGGGGCAATCTCCCAGGAGCCCGCCACGTAGAAGGCGGCCTTGCCCGAGGTGAACAGCTCGTTGCTGGTCGCATAATCGCGGCTCTCGCCACCTTCACCGAGGTAGGAACGCCAGCGGGCCAGCTCGTCGAACACCTTCACATATTGCGGGTTGTCCAACCGCTCCTGCCCACCAATCAGTGCCAGACGGCCGTCCTCCCCCTTCCAGTAGTTGGGGCCAATGTTCTGGAACCCCAGTTCGGAGGCAACCCAGCTCTCGGAACCGCTCATGGCCAGCGGCACATAGCGACCGTCGGCCTTGATCTTGTCCAGCACAGCGAAGAACTGATCGCGGGTTTGCGGCAAGGTGAGCCCCAACTCACTGAAGATCTTCTTGTTATAGAAGAAGCCATGGATCACCGAGGCCATCGGCACGCAGAAAGTCTGGGCACCGGAATCGGTCTGCCACGGTGACTGGGCAAAACTCGGAAAGTTCTCCATCCCTGCCATTTCGGTCAGTTCTGCCAGATGGCCCGCCTTGAACAGGGCGAGCGAGTCATCAAATGGACGACAGGTAATGAGATCCCCCGCCTTGCCCCCTTTCAGGCTCTCCCACAGGGTGGGCATGTAGTTGACGTTTTGCACCGGATGAAAACTCACCTTGATGCCGGGATGCGCCGCTTCAAACGCCGGGATAATCTTCTGCTCCCACAACGCCTTGTCATCGGTTCGCCAGCTTTCAATCACCAGCTCGCTGGCCATCAGCTGGCCACACAACAGGAGACTCAGGGCTCCAATCCACTTTTTAGACATAAGCCCTCCTAGACCTTGAAATGTGCGATCAATTGCTGCTGTTTGGCGACCAGGTCGGCCAGCACTTCGCTGCTGCTGGCGGATTCGCGCGCCTCCCGCTCAGTCTCGTATGCCACATCGGCAATACCGGCGATATGACGAGCGACCCCCTGACTGACGGAGATCTGCTCCTGAGCGGCATGGGCCACCTGATCCGCCATCGACTTGATGGCCCCCATCCGATCGGCAATGGATTGCAGCGCCAAATCCATCTCGCGGGTCTGCTCGACACAGCTTTGGGTCTGCTCCTGGCTACGCCCCATCACTTCAACCACATGCTTGCTGGAGCTTTGCAGGTTCTCAATCATCCCCTGGATCTCTTCGGTCGAAGTCTGGGTGCGATTGGCCAGCGCCCGTACCTCATCGGCCACCACCGCAAAACCGCGACCAGCATCACCAGCACGGGCCGCTTCGATGGCGGCGTTCAATGCCAGCAGGTTGGTCTGCTCGGCAATACTGCGGATCACATCGAGAATGCTGCCGATGTTGTTACTGAATTCCCCAAGTTTGTAGGTGATCCCGACCGCCTCTTCCATGGCGCCAGCGAGCTGCTCGGTGATCCGGCGAGTGGTGGCCACTTTCTGGCGACCATTGCGCGCCTCTTCATCGGCCAGATCCACTTCGCGCTTGGTGCCATCGGTAGAGCGGGCCACCTCGGTGGCGCTCACTTCCAGCTCGGTAATGGCGGCGGCCACCTGATCGGTCTGGCTCTTCTGCTCCTGTACCCGGGACATGGCCCGTTCGCTGATCTCGGCGGCGCGGCTCGCCTCATCCACCAGATGGCGAGAGCCCGCATTGATTTGAGAGAGGAGTTCACCGGTCTTGCCCGCCAGCGTATCGATGGAGCGAGAGAGGCTGCCAAATTCGCAACTGCTACGGTAGTTGATGCGGCGGGTCATGTCACCGGCCGCCATGTAATCGAGCTCCTTGTTGATCATCTGCAACGGGCGCTGAATGCTGCGCGCAGTGGTATAGCCGATCACCAGCGCGGCTGCGGCCGACATCGCGGCAACCACCAGGATCCAGAAGCTGGCGCTACTGACCGCTGCATCGGCATTGATCCGGCTATCGCTGGCGATGGCTCCGGCAGACTTGCCCATCTCATCGAGCAAATTGAGGCTATTGACCAGACTGGCATCCAGCTGCTGATTTTGTGTGGCCAGCGACAGCGCCAGTTGCTGAGCCTGACGCATGGTTGCCAGCAAGCCCTGAGCGCCAAGTGCCAGCTCCTGCATCCGATCCAGATTAGAGACAAAGCGCGCTTTCACATCATCGGGCACCAGCACCCGCTCCAACCGCTTGCGGGCCATCTCGATGTCCTTGCTGAGTACCTTTTCCAGCTCGTTCAGGTCGGTTTTGGCATCGGCACGACGGATATTCTTCAGATCGCGGGCGATACCCGAGGTAATAAGCTCCGCCTTGTTGCGCATGGAGCGTTTGCTGGCGGTCTGTTGCAGCAGCAGATCCGCCGCCCACTGGTAGGTATCCTCAAGGCGGATAAATTCCATCTCCAGCTTGTGGCGCTGCTCCAGTGCACTGACCCACTGCCGATGCTGGGCCAACACCTGATCCGCCAAGCCATAAAATTGGGTGGTAGCACTCTCGACCTGCTGGAAGCGGGCACGAGCATCCGCTACGTCGGTAAATTTACCCATCTCCTGACTCAGCTGGGCGAAGCGGTTCTGCTGCTCCTTGAACTGATTGGCCAGCTGCGGCAACTGGGCGGCATCTTCACTGGTGCGGTAGACAAGCACCCAGCGGTTACTATCCTGCAGTGCCCCCTTGAGACCTGCGACAGCCACCACCAGCGGTGTTGCCCGGTCAGATACGGCAGAGAGGCCGTCATTTATACCCTTGATTTTAAAGGTACTGATCACACCAAGCAGGATCAGCAACAGCAGCATCAACACGAATCCGGCGATGATCCGCTGCACGATAGATAAGCCCATGGAGACATCCTCACTCATTGGGGGAAGGTAAAGTGAACATAGTCACTATCGGCAGGGGTGGCGAATAACTGAAATAAAGCGGCAGGTATTTAATTGATTTGTATCGGGTTGGATCACAGTACAGACAAAATCAGCCATACGAAAAAAGCCCGGCACAAGCCGGGCTGAAAGAGACGTACTTTGCTATCTTCCGCGGTCCGTTCAGAACCGCAATCTGAATCATTAGAAGCGGTAGCCAACACCCACCATAAAGGCCATCGGGTCGATGTTAGTCTTAATGGTCGCAGCACGGCTGCCATTCACATCGACGTTCACATCTGTATCGATATCCATGATCCAAGCTGAACCGTTTACAAACCAGCGGTCAGTGATCGCCATATCGATACCAACCTGCCCAGCCAGACCCCATGAATCATCCAGACTCACGTTTACATCACCCAGCTGTGCCAATGCACCGACCGCTTTTTCATCAAAGAAAGTGGTGTAGTTCACGCCCACACCAACATACGGGCGAACCTTGCTCTTGGCATCGCCAAAATAGTACTGGGCCATCAATGTAGGTGGCAGATGCTTAACCTTGGCAATTTCCCCCAATCCAGCAGTGCTCACACGATGGGAGAACGGGGTTGCAGCCAGCAACTCAACACCCCAGTTATCGGTGATCATATAACCGAGGGTCAGGCCAAGCTGTTGATTGCTATCAATCTGAAACTCACCAGTGTTAAGCACATCATCACTGCTCTCCTGAGGAGAAACGATGGCCAAACCACCACGAACCAGAATATCACCAGCCTGATGGGCCATGGCGAAAGGAGAGGTCACTGCAGCGGCAATCATCAGAGGAAGTAATTTTTTCATCACGTAATCCCTTTTTTTGTTTTCATTTGATGCTGTAAGCCCGCTGACTATATGCCCTTGTAAATACAAAGTTATTGACTTGGAGCAAAGGTTACACAGAAATAAATCGATTGGTGTGACATCTTTGCGCACCATCCCAATCTCGTTGAGTCCCCAGACAACAAGCCGAAATACCTGTTTCGACAGGTTGTAACTACCCGCACTCAGCGCCAAAAGGAGCAAATAAACCACACCTTATTGCGCGGCAGAGTGGCTATTAATTGTTGTTAATATGGGCAAATCAGCGTATTTTTTGCGCCATACAAGTTACTGGGAAGTAATGGTTTATTTATGAAAAATGAGTCGAAATGGCAAAAGGTGGGGGCCTTTCTCGCGGCCGTGTGGGGAATCGGATCCTTTCTCTTTATCCTGCTCGGTTTTATTGTCGCCTTGGCCTATCTGGTATTGGTACGGCAGGGTTAATCCGGATTGACAGAGTGCAGCAGGGTGATATGCCCCCCTTCGGCAAGCTGTTCCGGAGTCTGGCCCATTCCCTCCGCAGAGAGGCTACCAGCGTAGCCAAACCACCGATTTCGCCCACCGACTTTGGCCTGATACAGCGCCATGTCCGCCAGTTTGAAGCTATGACTCCAGAATGAATCCGGGTACTCCGGGTGCAATGGATAGCGGCAGAACCCCAGCGACACCGTCAACCAGAGTGGCGCATCCTCTCTGCCAAAGCGGTGCTGAGCGACACGCTGGCACAGATATTCGACCCGCAGCGCCAACTCTTGCTCGTCATCCACCTGCAACAGCAACAAGAACTCCTCCCCGCCCAGCCGGATGATAGGCTCGCGCTCTCCTGTCACCACCTTGCGCAGCAGATCCGCCAACTGTTTCAGCACCAGATCCCCGATGTCATGGCCAAGGCGGTCATTGATCCGCTTGAAATGATCCAGATCCAGCAGCAATAACAGACAAGGTTTGGCCCGGTTGGCCTGCAACCAACCATCGAGATAGCGACGATTGAAACAACGGGTCAAGGGGTCGGTGAATGCAGCCACCTCCATCTGGCTGGATTTTTCCAACAAATCATCGTGTTGCTGACTGACCTTGCCGGCCATCTCCCTGAACTTGCCGCTCAGGGTCGCCATCTCGGCGCTGCTGTCGATATAGGGGATCAAGGTGGCATCTGGCCGATCGCCAAAGCGTTGCAGCGCCGACACCAGCTGCTGCAACGGAGTAAGCACAATGCTGTTGAGCCGATACATGGCGATCATGACGCAGATAAAACTGATAAACAGCATGCCGATAAAGGTCCAGAGCGCCCCCTCCATGACGCCACTCAAGATCTTTCTCTCCTCCTCAATCACCAGAGTCAGCACCGGCTGGTTATCGCTGTTGAGCAGTCGCACCTCTCCCCTGAGCCGGGTGAGCCCAAGGTCGATCAGGCGATACGTTATTTGCGGTTTCAGTGGTTTGAAGGTAGCGGTGACATCCAGATTGGCGTGGGAGATCGCCAGAGGCAGCGCGGTACGCTCCGATACCTGCTCGAGATAGGCCTTGTCGAGCCAACGTACAACCAGCAAGAAACCGTTGAACGGTGCCGACTCGTCACTGTTTCTGATCGGCTGCCACGAGTACATCAGCGGCCCCCACTGGGAAGCACGGATCCCGTGCAGATTGATGCCCCCTTGCGCCACCGAGCGCGCCCTTAACTGCTTTTTCAGTTCATCAAGGAAGTAGGGAAACTGGTCCGGATTGATCCCCGGCGCATCGGGTAGCAGGGTGCGCGTCCAGATTTCGTATCCGGTGAGATCCATGAAGCTCATCAGGTTGAGACTAAAATCCCGCATCGGCATATCACTGAACAGGTTGGATTCGATGTACCCCCTGCTTTTGTTGTCCATAAAACGGTGACTGTCATCCCAGATGCCCCAATCCCGACTGAATGCATCCAGAGCGGCCACATCCGCCTGCACCGCCTTGGTCACGCGCAGCAGATGCTCCTTCATTCGCTGCTCTTCAATCCGGCTGGCGGCCGGGATCTGGGCCCATGCCAACAGAACCAGCAATAGCAGGATCGCCCCCAGCCAGATGGGGAACATGGAGTAAGCTAACTGATGATCAATCGTGCGCGGAGCCTGAGCCATAACCCGATATATCCATTACCATGATGCTGAGATGCCAAGCCTGCCCACACTTGACGAGCGTCCCCCTATGCTCCCGATTTTTATAACAAAAAGGGGCCAAAGGCCCCTCGATTATAACGGCTTATCGCGCCAAAAGTGGCCGCAAAAAACGAGCTGTATGAGACTCTTTATTGGCGCAAATCTCCTCCGGCGTCCCCGTCACCAGAATGCGGCCCCCACCAGCCCCTCCCTCTGGCCCCAGATCGACGATCCAGTCGGCAGTTTTAACCACATCCAGATTGTGCTCGATGATGACGATGGTGTTGCCGCGATCCCGCAGCTGATGCAGCACCTTGAGCAGTTGCTGGATGTCGTGGAAGTGCAGGCCGGTGGTCGGCTCGTCCAGAATATAGAGGGTCTGACCGGTATCCCGCTTGGAGAGCTCGCGCGCCAGCTTGACCCGCTGCGCCTCGCCGCCAGAGAGCGTGGTGGCCGACTGGCCGAGGCGGATATAGGAGAGACCCACGTCCATCAGGGTCTGCAGCTTGCGCGCCACTGCCGGCACAGGATCGAAGAACTCGCGGGCATCTTCCACCGTCATCTCGAGGATCTCGTGGATGTTCTTGCCCTTGTACTTCACCTCCAGGGTCTCGCGGTTGTAGCGCTTGCCCTTGCAGACATCGCAAGGCACGTAGACGTCTGGCAGGAAGTGCATCTCCACCTTGATGACCCCATCCCCCTGGCACGCCTCGCAGCGGCCCCCCTTGACGTTGAAGGAGAAGCGGCCAGGCTGATAGCCACGTGAACGCGCCTCCTGGGTGCCGGAGAGCAGCTCGCGGATCGGGGTGAACAGACCGGTATAGGTGGCCGGGTTGGAGCGAGGGGTACGGCCGATGGGGCTCTGGTCGATATCCACCACCTTGTCCAGATGTTCCAGCCCCTCGACACCGCGATAGGGTGCCGGGGTGGATTCGGTGGCCTTGTTCAGCTCGCGATGAGCGATGCGAAACAGGGTGTCGTTGATCAGGGTCGACTTGCCGGAGCCGGAGACACCAGTGACACAGGTCATCACTCCGATGGGCAGATCCAGGTTGACGTTGCGCAGGTTGTTGCCGCTCGCCCCCTTGAGTTTCAGCCACTTGCCGGTGAGCGGGGTGCGCTCGGCCGGAATGGCGATCTGCTTGCGGCCGGAGAGGTAGTCACCGGTCAGCGACTCCGGATTGTCGATGATCTGCTGGGGGGTGCCCTGCGCAACAATTTCGCCGCCATGCACACCCGCCCCCGGGCCGATATCGAGTACATGGTCGGCGAGGCGGATGGCATCCTCGTCGTGCTCCACCACGATCACCGTGTTGCCGAGATCGCGCAGATGGGTGAGGGTCTTGAGCAACCGCTCGTTGTCGCGCTGGTGCAGGCCGATGGAGGGCTCGTCCAGCACATACATGACACCTACCAGACCGGCACCGATCTGGCTGGCCAGCCGGATCCGCTGCGCCTCGCCACCGGAGAGGGTCTCGGCACTGCGCGACAGGCTCAGGTAGTTGAGGCCGACGTTTACCAGGAAGCCGAGCCGCTCGACGATCTCTTTGAGGATCTTCTCAGCGATCTGGGCGCGCTGGCCGGTCAGATTCAACCCCTCAAAAAAGGCCAGCGCATCACCGATGGACTGCTCGGCGATGGCCGGCAGGTTGCGGTTGTCGACGAAGACGTGGCGCGCCTCCTCCCGCAGCCGGCTGCCACCGCAGCTGGTACAGGATTTGTTGGCGATGTATTTGGAGAGCTCTTCGCGCACCGAGTTGGACTCGGTTTCCCGGTAGCGCCGCTCCATGTTGTGCAGGATCCCCTCGAACGGGTGCTTGCGCACCACCACGTCACCGCGATCGTTCATATAACGGAACTCGATCTCGGTGCGACCGGAGCCGCGCAGGATCACCTCCTGAATCTTGAGTGGCAGATCCTCCCACGGCGTCTCCAGATCGAACTTGTAGTGCTCGGAGAGGGATTTGAGCATCTGGAAGTAGTAGAAGCTGCGCTTGTCCCAGCCACGGATAGCGCCATTGGCCAGACTGATGGCCGGATCGCCGATCACCTTGGCCGGATCGAAATATTGCTGCACCCCGAGGCCGTCGCAGGTAGGGCAGGCACCGGCCGGGTTGTTGAAGGAGAAGATGCGCGGCTCCAGCTCCGACATGGAGTAGCCGCACTCCGGGCAGGCGAAGTTGGCGGAGAAGGTCATGGGGGCGACCCCCTCCTCGCCATCCATCGGCACCACCAGTACGATGCCACCGGAGAGGGTCAGCGCCGTCTCGAACGACTCGGCCAGACGCAGCGCCAGGTCATCGCGCACCTTGAACCGATCCACCACTACCTCGATGGTGTGCTTCTTGTGCAGCTCCAGCGTGGGAGGATCCGATAGATCGCACACCTCGCCATCGATGCGGGCACGGATGTAGCCCTGGGCCGCCAGATTCTCCAGAAGCTTGGTGTGTTCCCCCTTGCGATCGCGCACCACCGGGGCCAGCAACATCAGCTTGCTCCCCTCCGGCTGGGCCAGCACCTGATCCACCATCTGGCTGATGGTCTGGGCGGCGAGCGGGATGGCGTGAGTCGGGCAGCGTGGCTCACCGACCCGGGCGAACAGCAGACGAAGATAGTCGTAGATTTCGGTGATGGTGCCGACGGTCGAGCGCGGGTTGTGGGAAGTAGACTTCTGCTCGATGGAGATGGCGGGCGAGAGCCCCTCGATATGATCGACGTCCGGCTTCTCCATCAGGGAGAGGAACTGGCGGGCATAGGCGGAGAGGGACTCCACATAGCGGCGCTGCCCCTCGGCATAGAGGGTATCGAACGCCAGAGAGGATTTGCCCGAACCGGAGAGGCCGGTGACCACGATCAGCTTGTCGCGGGGCAGAGTCAGATTGATGTTCTTGAGGTTGTGGGTGCGAGCACCCCGGACCACGATCTTTTCCATCTTGTTGCACGCTCGATACGGAAACCTGAGCGAGTCAGTATGGCATAGAGACTACTGGATGAATAGACAGGCATACTCTATCGCCGCTATCCTTTTTTGCGATGGATGGCGGCGTTGTCACACTCCGTCCAAGGAGGCGAGGTTGCCCTCACCCCATGGGAGCAAGCGCTCGCCCGCGGAGTGATCAACTGTTACTATTGGGGGCTAAACCCGGGTCAGATAACGCGAAACTAGCACTCTGATTGCTGCAACGGTTATAGAAAAACCATGCTGTTCAATATGATAACGGCATGGTCAGGAAAAAAGCGCGGTAACTTATTTAGTGGGTCCAGGCGTTGCCTGGCCGGAATATAAAGGTGGAAGAGAGATTATGGCCAGTCGAGGCATCAATAAAGTCATTCTGATCGGTAACCTCGGGCAAGACCCGGAAGTACGCTACATGCCGAGTGGCGGTGCTGTGACCAACATTACTCTGGCTACCTCCGAAACCTGGCGCGACAAGCAGACCGGTGAGCAGAAAGAGCGTACCGAATGGCACCGCGTCGTCTTCATGGGCAAGTTGGCCGAAGTGGCTGGCGAGTACCTGAAGAAGGGCTCCCAGGTCTATGTGGAAGGCAAACTGCAAACCCGCAAATGGCAGGATCAGAGCGGCCAGGAGCGCTACACCACTGAAGTGCTGGTCGACAGCTTCACTGGCGTGATGCAGATGCTGGGTGGTCGTCCGCAAGGCGGTCAGGGTATGGGCCAGAACATGGGTGGCCAATCCCAGGGTAACTGGGGTCAGCCACAGCAGAGCATGCCTGCCCAGCAGCCGATGAATCAGCAGCGCCCGGCACCGGCTCCACAGCAGAACATGCAGCCGCAAGGCGGTTATGGCCGTCCTGCCCAGCAGCCGCAATCTGCACCGCCGGTATATAACGAGCCGCCGATGGATTTCGACGACGATATCCCCTTCTAAGAACAGAATATTGAAAAGGCCCTGATAACTCAGGGTCTTTTTTTATGCACTCAGGCTGAACCTCTCAGCCCGAAAGGGATATAACGCTTTTTGGTTGCCTCCCCTACAGTGATGGATATTCTCCACAGGAGCGCTTTGTGAAAAGTGCAATGAAACTGCTCACCCCTTTATTGCTAATGCTGACCAGCTTGCTCTCCGGCCAGTTGCTGGCAACGCCACTCAAGGTCGGGGTCAGCTTTGCCATCCCCCCTTATGTCATCGAAAGTAATCAGCGTGGCATTGAGCTGGATCTGCTGAAAGAGGCGTTCGCTGGCAGCGGCTATGAGCCCAGCTTTGAATTCCTGCCGCTGGAGCGTACCTTCCGCCTGTTCGAGTCAGGAAAGCTGGATGCCATCATCAACGTCAGACCCGGTATGGTTGATCCTCACGTTCTGACCCAGCCCGTTATCACCTTCCATAACCGGATCTTCACCCTGCGCAGCACCCACATCAATACTCTGGACGACCTGCATTCAAAACGGGTCACCGCCTTTCAACGGGCAAGGATCATTCTGGGGGGCGCGTTCGCCACCATGGCCAACCAGAATCCCCACTATGAGGAGGTAGCCAAGCAGCAGGTGCAGGTACATCAGCTAATGCGCGGCAGGGTGGATGCAGTCGTACTGGAGGAGCGGGTGTTCTACTACTACCTCGACCAGCTGATTGCCACCGCTCAGGCAGGCGAGCACTACGAGCGCAATCAGGTCAGGCAAGCAGACCTCTTCCCGCCCACCGTCTATCACTTTGCCTTCCGAACGGCCGATGCCCGCAATCTGTTTGATAAGCGCCTTGAGGCGATGCGTCAGGATGGTCGTTATCACCAGATTTTCGCGGCTTACGGCGCCACGCCGTGAGCCACAAACATAAAAGCCAGCCGGTAAGGGCTGGCTTTGTACTGGCTCCGAAGGAACAGCAGTAGGGGAGCGTTACTTCATTGCGCTGCCGTTTTTAAGTTCTGCTTTCTGACGTTTGGCTTCGCGTTTCTCTTTCAGTGACATCTGCGGTTTTTTCTTGGCATCTTTGCCGTTGTGATGTTCTTTGTTACTCATCATCAAACTCCAAAAATGTTACCCAGACAGTTGGTTCCTCATGGGAGCCAGCATGCCATCCGAATCATCAACTTCAGTACGCTTGGTGGGATGGTGCAAGACCATCACCAGACCCAGCATACCCTCCAGCGGCATCCGGATCCAGCCTCATTCTCGTCCAAAAAATGCCGGTCTCCGCCCCCTGAGCGCGGAGGCCAAACGACCTCGACAGGAAAGACCAAAAAAGAGTAATTCGCATTATTAAATGTTGTCACGCTTATATTAAGCCATCGTAGGCTAGATATTTTCACGGATAAATATAAATCCCTCTCATTATTTATTGCCGCGCAAGAGGCCACCATTTTAATAAGCATTCGCAATATCACCGAAAACATCAGGTTACAACACCGAATAGGTTATTTCCGGTCAGCCGGATATAATGCGCGCCGCACCGAAATATCCGTTTTTATTCAGGAAGCTGTGACATGAACAGAAAAACCAGAGCCGCCATGGTGTCGGTCTGCTCCAATATCAGTCTGATCATCATGAAAATGGTGGCCGGTTTCGCCAGCGGCTCGGTCAGTATCATCTCGGAGGCGATCCACTCCGCCATGGATCTGGTGGCGGCCCTGATCGCCCTGTTCGCGGTGAAAAAGTCCGATCTCCCGCCCGATGAACGCCACCCCTATGGTCACGACAAGATTGAAAATGTCTCCGGCGTCATCGAAGCACTGCTTATCTTGCTGGCCGCGGGCTGGATCATCTTCGAAGCCGTCAACAAGCTGATCACCCCCAGCCCGATTGAAAGCATTGGCTGGGGCGTGCTGGTGATGGTGATCTCGGCGCTGGTCAACAGCGGCGTCTCTGCCTACCTCTACAAGGTGGCCCGGGAAGAAGAGTCAGTTGCATTGGCGGCCGATGCGCTCCATCTCAAGGCGGACGTGCTCACCTCCGCCGGGGTCGCAGTTGGTCTTGGCGGGATCTGGCTGGCCGGTCTGTTCGGCCATTCACTCGCCATCCTCGACCCGCTGGTCGCCATTGCGGTCGCCATCTTTATTGTCAGAGAGGCGATCAGCATGCTCAACGAGGCCTTCCAGCCGCTGATCGACCAGAGTATGAGCCCGGAAGAGCTGGCGATGACCAGCCGCATCATCACCGAATGCTGCCCTGCCGCCAGCGGTTTCCACGATCTGCGCAGCCGCCGTGCCGGACGCCGCCGCCATATCGACTTCCACCTCACCCTGCCCCCGGAGATGAGCATCGGCGAAGCCCACGATATCTGTGATCGCATCGAGCACGCCATCATGGCGCAGTTGCCCCACGCCATCGTGCTGATCCACGTCGAGCCGGAGGAGCAAGAGCTGCCCTCACCGCTCGCCATAAATTGAAATGTGGCAAACAGGCGGGAAAGTGGCAGCGAAATAACGGAAAATTGGCACAAACCCGCATTTTTACTGCCGGAAAGCCGATTGCATAAGAAGTGATCGGCACAACTGTGTTAGGGTGTCTAACCACCCTGCCGCAGGAGCGCGCCGTGAAAAAGCTGGAAATGAAAGATCTGACCGAGGCCGAAAAAGCCGAGATAGCCTTGTTATTGCAAAAGGCACAAGCCAATGCAGACCACCAGCTGACCAACGGAGAGCGGAACAAGATCCGCGAAGAGGGTCGCCTGAAAATTGTGGCGGACCGCGCCGAAGCAGCCAAGGCTGCCTCCAAGCTGGCTCGCGAGAAAGCCAAAGAGCGCGCCAAGAACCAGGTACTGCCGGAAACCTTCAGCTGGATTGATTCGGTCAGCAACAAGTTTCGCAGTAAGCGCTGATCCCTTCTTGCAAAACGCCCGCTGGCACTTGGTGCCAGCGGGCGTTTGCATGTCTGGGCGATGCTCGATGCGCCAGATTTGGCGCTGCCATTGATTTGCCGCTCAGAAGCTAATCGCAGCAGCTAAGAAGTGATTTACATTGTGAGTTAGAGAGAACGACAACTGACAATCCCCATCTATCGCCACCTTTTCATTTTTTCTCATATTTTTTGCCAGAACTGGCTACATAGTCAGGACAAAAAAGCCGAATCCGGTTTGCTACAGGGTGATATGAGTCTGCACTGATTTTTCTATACCGTTGAAATGCATCATGTTTACTATAAAAAATGATATTTTTGGCTGTTACAAAACATTAATATCGAGATAAAGTTTGCTTTAAAAATGAGAGCGTGTTTTAATCTTTCTCGATGGTTCGGCAGTTCAGACCTGATTATGTTAGGCAGTCATTTTAGTAAAGCAGTGATTAGCATAAGCGTTATCCTCGGATAATTCTTATCAAATAATTCTCCTTCTTTAGTGCTCCCCATACGTATTGCTGACGAAAAATCAAAAATTGCCATTTAGGTGGCATTCAACACTATTTAAGGAAATTATTATGTCTAACAAAATGACTGGTACCGTTAAGTTCTTCAACGCTGAGAAAGGTTTTGGTTTCATCTCCCCGGCTGACGGCAGCAAAGACGTGTTCGTACACTTCTCCGCTATCCAGTCCACCAGCTTCAAAACCCTGGACGAAGGTCAGCGCGTTGAGTTCACCATCGAGCAAGGCCAGAAAGGCCCGGCTGCTGCCAACGTAGTTGGTCTGTAATTCAAGCCGGAGCATGCTGCTGATGGCTCATGCCAACTGCTGACAGCTCTGCAAGAATTTTAAAAAAACCCGCTTCGGCGGGTTTTTTGTTTTTCCCCGCTTTTTCCTCACTGCTCTCCCCTCCCCCGACCGCTTGATCCCTCCCTTACACGCTCTCACCGCTTGAGTCTTAGAATGAGCTCCGAATGGACTCAAAATGTAAAATAGTGACGAAAAAGTCAGGTTATCCGCTGTATTTGCCGCGAATTCTTGCTATTTTGCGCGCCACCAACGCAAACGATTTCCTTCACACTTTCAGGATTAGTTATGGCAAAGCAAGATATGGCCGCCCAAACAGGGACAGGCGGCTTTCTGGACTCTTATTTTTCCATTTCTGCGCGCGGCAGCAGCGTGCGTCAGGAGCTGGTCGCGGGGCTGACCACCTTCCTGGCGATGGTCTACAGCATCATAGTGGTGCCGAACATGCTGGGTGCTGCCGGCTTTGAGCAGGGCCCGGTGTTTGTGGCCACCTGTTTGATCGCCGCCTTCGGCTCCCTGCTGATGGGTCTGTGGGCCAAGCTGCCGATGGCTATCGGTTGCGCCATCTCTCTCACCGCCTTTACCGCATTCAGCTTGGTGCTGGGTCAGGGGCTGAGCATTCCGGTCGCGCTGGGCGCCATCTTCCTGATGGGTGTGCTGTTTACCCTGATCAGTGTCACCGGCGTGCGCCAGTGGATCCTGGATAACCTCCCCTCCGGCATCGCTCACGGCACCGGCATCGGTATCGGTCTGTTCCTGCTGCTGATTGCCACCAACGGTGTTGGCATGGTGATCAAGAACGAAGGGGCCGGTCTGCCGGTGCAGCTCGGTGAAGTGACCGCCTTCCCGGTGATCATGACGGTGCTGGGTCTGGCCGCCATCTTCGGTCTGGAGCGTCGCAAGGTGCCGGGCGGCATCCTGATGGTGATTATCGCCATCTCCATCCTCGGTCTTATCTTCGACCCGAAAGTGACCTGGCAGGGCTTCTTCGCCATGCCGAGCCTGACTGGCGAGAAAGGCTCTCTGGTAGGCAGCATGGATCTGCTGGGCGCCCTCAATCCGGTAGTCATTCCGACCGTACTGGCGCTGGTGATGACCGCCGTGTTTGACGCCACCGGTACCATCCGTGCCGTGGCCGGTCAGGCTGGCCTCATCAACGAACGTGGCCACATCATCAGCGGCGGCAAGGCCCTGACTGCCGACTCCGTCAGCAGCATGGTTGCAGGCGCCGTAGGTGGTGCTCCGGCTGCCGTCTACATCGAATCCGCCGCAGGTACCGCGGCCGGTGGCAAGACCGGTCTGACTGCCGCGCTGGTCGGCGTGCTGTTCCTGCTGATGATCTTCCTCTCCCCGCTGAGCTATCTGGTACCGGCTTACGCCACCGCACCGGCCCTGATGTACGTCGGTCTGCTGATGCTGGGCAACGTCACCAAGCTGGACTTCAGCGACTCGGTCGATGCGCTCTCCGGCATGCTGTGTGCCGTCTTCATCGTGCTGACCTGTAACATCGTGACCGGCATCATGCTGGGCTTCGTGGCGCTGGTCGTTGGCCGCATCTTCGCTGCCGAGTGGAAGAAGCTGAACGTCGGCACCGTCATCATCGCCCTAGCGCTGGTGATCTTCTATGCCGGTGGCTGGGCCATCTAACCCGTCCGCATATTCCGGTTATAGCGAAGGGCCCTGCGGGGCCCTTTTTCATGGCTGTGAGTCAGCTAACAGTTTCCCGCCCGTTTGCCCCGCACCGTTTCAGATTGAAACGCCGAGCCCCCTTCTGCTGTTTCAAATCCGAACCAAATCGCCCGTCATTTTTATCCCTTTCTCTGTCGTTAGACTGGCTCCATCAACCATTTGCCCACCCGTGCGGTGGCAAGCCAAGGAGTGAGCCATGAAGAAACTGATCAATGCCGTCGATGCCGTGGTCCGTGAACAACTGATGGGGATGGCAGCCGCCCACCCCGAGCTCAAGGTACGTATCGAACCCCACTACATCACCCGCGCCGACTCCCCCGTGATGGGCAAGGTGGCGCTGGTCTCCGGCGGTGGCAGCGGCCACGAGCCGATGCACGGCGGTCTGGTGGGCAAAGGTATGCTGGATGGCGCCTGCCCCGGCGAGATCTTTACCTCTCCGACCCCGGATCAGATGTACGAGTGCGGTCAGGCCGTTGATGGCGGCGCGGGCGTGCTGTTTCTGGTGAAGAACTACACCGGTGACGTGCTCAACTTCGAGACCGCGGTCGAGCTCCTGCACGGCGACGGCGTAAAAGTGGGCTTCGCCCTGATCGATGACGATGTGGCGGTCAAAGACAGCCTCTACACCGCCGGTCGCCGTGGGGTTGCCACGACCGTGCTGTGCGAGAAGCTGGTCGGTGCCGCAGCCGAGGCGGGCTACGATCTGGCGCGCTGCGAGGCGCTGGCCCGTCGCATCAACAACCAGAGCCGCACCATAGGCGTAGCCATGCATGCCTGTACCGTGCCTGCCGCTGGCAAGCCCTCCTTCACTCTGGCGGACAACGAGATGGAGTTCGGCGTCGGTATCCATGGCGAACCGGGCATCGAGCGCCGCCCCTTCACCGACCTCAATACCCTGGTGGACGATATGTTCAGCGAGCTGGCGGACAACACTCCCTATGGCCGTACTCTGCGTCACTGGGACAGAGCCTCCGGCAGCTGGCAGGAAGAGCACACCTTTATCGAACCGCTCAACAAGGGCGATCGGGTCATCGCGCTGGTCAACAGCCTCGGCGGCACCCCCATCTCCGAACTCTATGGCGTCTATGGTCGCCTCGCCACCCTGTGCGAAGAGGCGGGCATCCATCTGGTGCGCAACCTGATTGGCCCCTACTGCACCTCCCTCGACATGACCGGTATCTCCATCACCCTGCTCAAGGTGGATGATGAACTGATGACCCTGTGGGATGCCCCCGTTCACACCCCCGCCCTGCGTCGCGGCTGCTAAGGAGAACCCATGTTAAGCAAGCATCACATCGTCAACTGGCTGCTCGACTGCGAACACATCTTTACCGAGCAGCGTGACTACCTCACAGCGCTGGATACCGATATCGGCGACGGTGACCACGGCCTCAACATGCAGCGCGGCTTCGCCAAGGTGGCCGAGAAGCTGCCTGCGGTGGCGGACAAGGATATCGGTCAGGTGCTGAAAACCACCGGCATGACATTGCTCTCCTCGGTCGGCGGTGCCAGCGGCCCGCTCTACGGCACCTTCTTTATCCGGGCGGCAGCCAGCACCGACGCCTGCCAGAGCCTGAGCCTCAGCCAGTTGTGCAAAATGCTCAGTGACGGGGTCGAGGGGATCGTCTCTCGTGGCCGTGCCGAGCCGGGCGACAAGACCATGTGCGATGCCTGGTGGCCAGCACTGGCCGCCCTGCAACAGGCGCTGCAGCAAGAGCTGCCGCTCAACGAAGCGCTGGACAAGGCGGTGGCAGCCGCCGCGGCCGGTACCGAGGCGACCATCCAGATGCAGGCCCGCAAGGGGCGCGCCAGCTATCTTGGCGAGCGCAGCATCGGCCATCAGGATGCCGGGGCCACCTCGACCCTGCTGCTGCTGACCGCCCTGCGTGACAGAGCGAGGTTGTGACATGATCGGAATCGTAGTTGTCTCTCACAGCGCCATGCTGGCTGCCGGCTTGAAAGCGCTGGCCGACCAGCTGGGCAGCCCGGCGAAACTGTTGCTGGCGGCCGGGGTCGATGACCCCGACCACCCCATCGGCACCGACGCCATTGCCGTGATGAGTGCGATTGAAGAAGCGGATGACGGCAGCGGCGTGCTGGTACTGATGGACTTGGGCAGCGCCCTGCTCAGCGCCGAGACCGCCCTCGAGCTGTTGCCCCCGGAGCTGAGTGCTCGGGTACGGCTCTGCCCGGCCCCGCTGGTCGAAGGCACCCTGGCCGCCGTGGTGGCGGCCGGATCCGGTCTGACGCTGGACGAGGTCGCCGCCGAGGCGCTCGGTGCGCTGGGCCCGAAACAGGCGATGCTGACGGGCAAGGCGGAGCCGCAGGATGTCGAGGCCGCTCCTGCGCCCGACGACGGCTGGCTGCGTTGCGAGGTGGTGGTGGACAACCCCCACGGCCTGCACGTGCGCCCTGCCGCCCGCCTGGTGGCTGCACTCAAGCCTTTTGCCGCCGAACTCAGGCTGCAAAAGGAGGAGAAAGAGGCTAACCCCCGCAGCCTGACCCGGCTCACCATGCTCAACGTGCGTCAGGGTGACCGACTCATCCTGCTGGCACGCGGGGAGGATGCCGAGGCCGCCTTGGCCTGCTTCCAGCAGCTGGCTGCGGAGCGCTTCGGCGACTGACGCCACTGTTTCAAGGCGCTGCACCCGCTTGCTGAGCCGGTGCAGCCCTATTCAAGACGAAGGAGTCCCCGGCATTGCCGCCCCTTCGCCCCTGTTAGTTTCAAAAGATGTCTTATGAACTAGAGAGAGGGATAAAATATGGACCGCATCATCATCAGCCCCAGCAAATACGTGCAAGGCAACGGGGCCCTCGCCAATATCGGCAACTACGTCAAGGCGCTCGGCGCCAAGCCGCTGATCCTGGCCGACGCCTTCGTCACCAAGCTGGTTGGCGATACCGTGGCCACCAGCTTCCACGGGGCAGGCATCCAGCCCGAATTTGACTGCTTCAACGGCGAGTGCTCCCGCCCCGAAATAGATCGCCTGCTGGCTCGCTGCAAGCAGACCCCGTTTGACGTCATCATCGGCATCGGCGGTGGCAAGACGCTGGATACCGCCAAGTCGGTCGCCTTCTACCAGCAGGTGCCGGTGGTCATAGTGCCGACCATCGCCTCCACCGATGCCCCCACCAGCGCGCTGGCGGTCATCTACACCCCGGAGGGGCAGTTCAGCGAGTACCTGATGATCCCGACCAACCCCAACATGGTCATCATGGATACCGGCGTGGTTGCCCGTGCCCCGGTGCGGCTGCTGGTCTCCGGCATGGGGGATGCGCTCTCCACCTACTTCGAGGCGCGGGCCAACAAGGTCTCCGGTTGCCAGACCATGGCCGGTGGAGCCTCCACGCTGGCGGCGCAGGCCATTGCCGAGCTCTGCTACAAGACCCTGCTGGCCGATGGTTACAAGGCCAAGCTGGCGGTGGAGCAGGGGCTCTGCACCAAGGCGGTGGAGAACATCATCGAGGCCAACACCTACCTGAGCGGTATCGGCTTCGAGAGCAGCGGTCTGGCCGCCGCCCACGCCATCCACAACGGCCTGACCCAGCTGGCCGAGTGTCACCACCTCTATCACGGTGAAAAAGTGGCATTCGGTACCCTGGTGCAGCTGGTGCTGGAGAATGCACCTATGGCGGAGATCGAAACCGTACTGGCCTTCTGCCGCTCTGTGGGCCTGCCGACCAACCTGCATATGATGGGGGTCAAGGAGCTGGATATGGCGCGCCTGATGGAGGTGGCCAAAGCCTCCACCGCCGAGGGCGAGACCATCCACAATATGCCGTTCAAGGTCACTGCCGAGGATGTGCTGGCGGCCATCGTCACCGCCCACCAGCTGGGGCTGTAGCAGCGCCACCACTGACCTTGCCATATAAAAACGGCCCCGCATCTGCGGGGCCGTTTCGTTTTCTGCGGGCCGGTTTGCGATGGCTCGACTCGCCGTCAGCCGTGATAGTCGGCGGGATCGATCTCGAGCAGTTTGAGCCGCCGCCAGAGGGTGGTGCGACTGATGCCCAGATGCTGGGCCATCTGGCTCACCTGCCCCTTGCAGGCATGGGCGCAGCGCAAGATGGCCTGGCGCTCCAGCTCCGCCAGCGTGAGCAGCGGTTGCCCCACCACCTCATCCGCTACCCGCTGATAGCCGTGCCGAATGGCGGCGGGCAGCGCCTCCGGCGGGATCGGCCCCTGACCGGCGTGAAGCAGCGCATGCTCGACGGCGCTGCGCAGCTCCCCCAGATTGCCGGGCCAGGGATAGGCCAGCAGACAATCGAGGGCCGCCGGACTGAACTGGCGCACCGGCTCGCGCCCCTGCGCCCCTAGCTGCTGGCTGATAAGGCCCGGCAGATCCGCCGCGCGCTCTCGCAGCCCCGGCAGCCATAACTCGCACGCCTGCAAGGCATAGAGCAGCTGGCGGCCAAACAGCCCCTCCTGCACCAGCTGCTCCAGCGGGGCGCTGCTGGTGGCGATGATCCGCACCTTGAGTGGCAGAATGCGGGCCGAATCGAAGCGCTGGATGCGGCCGGTCTTGAGCAGTTGCAGCAGCGCCGCCTGCATGGGGGCAGAGAGGCACTCCACCTGCTCCAGCACTAACGTACCGCCGTGGGCCAGCTCGAACTTGCCCGCCCGCTCCTGCCCCGCCTCGTCGGAGCCCATCAGCTCCAGCGCCATCCGCTCGCTCGGCAGCGCCTTGCAGTTGAGGGTAATAAGCGGCCCGGCGGCCCGCTCGCTGCCAAAGTGGATTGCCTCCGCCAGCTGGGCTTTGCCCACCTCCTCCTCGCCGCGCAGCAGGATCGGCCCCTGACTCTGGGCCGCCTGCCGGGCGTAGCGCAGCAGCTTGCGCATGGCGCTCGACTCCCCCACCAGCGCCGACAGCTCGGGCACCGTCTGGCGCAGCTGATGAATGGCCCGCAGCCGATCGACCGGGTGCAGCAGGGCGATAAAGCTGACCCCCTCCGGCCCCGGCAACGGCTTGAGGCTCACCAGCGCATTGATAAACTCCCCCTCCTGCGCGCCAAGCCGCTCCAGCGTCACCTCCACATGGCTGAGCGGCGTCTGGCCCTTGATGGCCAACTGTAACCGCTGGGGCAACAGCAGGTGCTGCTCCAGCGGTTGGCCGAGACAGAGCGCCGGATCGAGCCGCAGCCGGTGGGCCGCCAGCGCATTGAGGTAGCGCAAGCGCCCCTGAGGGTCCCAGGCCAGCACGCCGTCATCCATGCCATCGAGCAGGGCGTAAAGCTCGCTCAGGTGGTGCTGGGACTCCTGCATCAGGGTCTCCATCTGCAGCAGATGGGCCAGCTCGCGCCCGGCGCTGACGGTGAGCGCCAGATCGCCGGCGCTAGCCTCCTCCACCTTGCAAATCAACGCAATGATGGCGACCTGACGGCCATTGCTGTTGTAGACCGGGCTGGCGCAGCTGTGCCACGGGTGGAGGGTCTGGTTGAAGTGCTGGGGGCCGCTGACGCAGAGCGGTACCCCCTCCAGCGCCGCCAGATTGATGGCATTGGTGCCGATGCGCCCCTCGCTGAAGAAGGCGCCGGGGCCAAACCCCAGCGCCGCCAGCTCGCGCAGGGTGTCGGGGTGACCGGTCTGGGCCAGCAGGCAGCCGCTCTCGTCGGTGAGCAGCAGGGCGCAGGGGCGCCCCTCCATAAATTCGTAGAGATCCTCGAGGGCCATCTCGCCGGTGGTGAGCAGGTCGCGCTTGCGCTGGCGCAGGCTCAGCAAGGTCTGCCCCTTGGCGCTGTGGGGCGGATGCCAGAGGGTGGCACTGGTCTGGTGGGCGCAGCGCAGCCAGGATGCCTGCAGATAGTCAGGCCAAGCGAGCAGCGGCTGAAGGTCAGATGGCATGGTCACAGCAATATCCGGCAAGATGTGAGCCGACCATTTAACCACGCCAGCGCCCCCGATTCAGTGACCTGCCTCAGAGGGTGACAAGCCCGCCCTCCTCCCGGTCGGGTTCGCCGTCAGCAAATTGCTGGCCGAGGTACTCCTTCGATCTTTTGATATATATCCCCGATCACACTACTGACTTGTTTATGAGAAGGAGGCCAGATAGCGCTTTCCGTTGCCGCCCCAAAAGTGTATTTTCGCCAAATGGCCAAAAATAGAGCCAAAGGAAGACGCTTAGTAAGTGCGTTAAGTACCAGAAATTAGTCGACAAGGTTTTGATTTAAAATGAATTTTCGTGACGACTTTCAAGGCGATCTCGAGTTATATGGAAGGTACTATTAACGGATTGGTACCACCTTCCATACAATCATGTTAATGGTTAAAGGAGAAATAATTGGAATTAAGCGCATTAAATGTTGTTATTTTCTTGGTTGGCTGTCTCTCTGGATACCTAATCGCATATTCGAAGAAGAAAGCTGAAAATAAGGCGATGCTAGAAGATATTCGTAAGCTAGAGCAAGAAAAGCGTTCAGTCGAGACTGAGTTTGTTATTAAAATTGAAGAAGTTAAAAAACAACACAACTTGGAGTTTGAACGGCGCAAATATCAGTATGAAGAAAAAAGTAGACTATATTCTGATTTTTGTTCAGAGTTAGACCGTTACCAAAGTAAAGGGCAGGTAATCTTAAAAGAACGAGCTATGCCGATGATATCAAGGTTTCTCCAATCACTCGAAGCATCAAATGGCTCAGAAAACCTAGCTAGAACCTCTTTTTCAGAATATTTTTCCGGTGTGTTGCTTTTATGTAATGAGCTAAGCGTTACATTTATTGAGATGAAGAACCAGACGAATAAGTTAAGGCTGGTTACATCTGAGGATACAGATATATTACTAACTCAGCTCACAGATAATCTTCAGAAGTTAAACGATGTTTCAATCGAGATGATGAAGTTCCTTGCTACAACAGAAGGTATGCTGGATCAAAATAAGCAACAACAATACACCGAACTCTTAGTTTCTTTAGGTAATGAAAATCAGGTGATTCGCAGTAACTTAATAAATAAAATGAAGATAGAGCTAGGATCCAGCTAGTAGCTCGTAGGTTCGATTAGCCGTCAGGCGTAATCGGACGTTCGCGTCAATCAATTCTCCGCGATAACGGCCATCCATATTTTCCCTCTGCCAGATACCGCTGATTCATGGAAACACCGGAACAACGGCATCTCGATCGTCCGATTACGCTTCGCTAATCGAACCTCATATACAGGACCTTAAGAAAACACTTCATTTGAAATTCCTTCTAAGGTCCTGTTCTGTATCGATTTTCGCTGCTTGGTTCGACGGGCATTTTTCGCCAAGTAAACGGCAGCCCATTCCAGACGCTCTCTTATTTCCACCAACACCCGATGAGCCACCGCTTCCAATAACGGGAACCACCAGGTTCCGCTATTTTTCGCCGCTTTCAGTGTGGATAAACCGTCCCCCATCAGCGTCTGAGCTACCCGTCTTTTCATCACCAGCGACAACAGGCTGGCCCACACCAGCCCCTCGGCAATGGCTTTCTGACCTGTCACAAAGCCCTTGAGCCGGTTGTGCGACTTCCACTCCTTAAACAGCAGCTCCACCTGCCAACGACAGCGGTACAGGCTCATCACCCGCTCTGCTGGCCATGCCTCTCGTGGCAGATTGGTCATCCAGATACAGAACCGTTTCTCCTCGGCAAACCAGCGTCGGATCAGCCGATACTCGAACTTGCCCGATTTCACCACCATATCCAGTACCTCTGCCCGACAGTGCCGCCGTCCAGCATCCTTGAGTGACAGGCCCGCCAGCTTCGGCACTTCCCGTTCGTCACCGCGCCATGCCCGGATAATCTTCGGGTTCAGGCTCTTACTACCCCTGACCAGATAGAAACCGCCCGCCTCGTTTAGTTTCGCAAAGTAGGCCATATCGATGTAACCCGCGTCCGCCAACAGCAGGCTGTTATTGAGCCGCTCGGGCTCAGGCAGGAACTGGCGCTCTGACGCCGTATCGGCAGAGACCTGCATGCAAACTGGACTTTGCTCCAATAGAGACATGAGCATATGACACTCGATTGCCGCCGGGCTAATGGTCTTGAACCTTCCCGGAAACACTTCGGCCAGGCTTTTGTGGACGGCAAAGGAAGTACCATCCTGCAACAACACCTGTTTGAATGCGCCAAGGGATGCAGTCTTCATCTGTTGGCCGATACGCAAGGCGATAGCCCGTTCAACCAGCGCCTTCATGAACAGGGCGAACGACGCTTTGCGCAACTGGTTGTGAAAGGGCTTGTAGGAAACCTGATGGGCATCAACCAGTTGCAAGGCATTGAAATGATGGTGCAATCCAGCGATACCATCGACCTGGTCGCAGCCAAGTGCCCGCAAGAGTGCAGTCACCAGCATGGCAGGCGTAATGGCTCGTTTGCGCAAGCAAAATTGGCAGTCACGGGCAATGCGGTCGAGTTCGGCAGGAGAGAGAAGTTGCTCAAGATAGTGGTTGGCATCGATAATGGTCATGGCTTCGTGCGTGGCGGTTTTGTTTGGCGATAAAATCAGATCACAATCGAAGCCATTTTTATATCTATTTCAATTGGTTGCTGCTAAAGATCCTGTACATG
>NZ_JBFODS010000005.1:0-1495 GCF_040908445.1 Aeromonas sp. R10-2
CGACACTTCTTGGGGTTGTATGGTTAAGTGACTAAGCGTACATGGTGGATGCCTTGGCAGTCAGAGGCGATGAAGGACGTACTAACCTGCGATAAGCTGTGAGAAGTCGGTAAGAGACGCTATTACTCACAGATTTCCGAATGGGGAAACCCACCCGAGATAACTCGGGTATCTGTTACTGAATACATAGGTAACAGAGGCGAACCGGGAGAACTGAAACATCTAAGTACCCCGAGGAAAAGAAATCAACCGAGATTCCCTCAGTAGCGGCGAGCGAACGGGGATTAGCCCTTAAGCATCTTGGAAGTTAGTGGAACGGTCCTGGAAAGGCCGGCGATACAGGGTGATAGCCCCGTACACGAAAACAACCTTGATGTGAAATCGAGTAGGGCGGGACACGTGACATCCTGTCTGAATATGGGGGGACCATCCTCCAAGGCTAAATACTCCTGACTGACCGATAGTGAACCAGTACCGTGAGGGAAAGGCGAAAAGAACCCCTGTGAGGGGAGTGAAATAGAACCTGAAACCGTGTACGTACAAGCAGTGGGAGCCCTTCGGGGTGACTGCGTACCTTTTGTATAATGGGTCAGCGACTTACATTTTGTAGCGAGGTTAACCGTATAGGGGAGCCGTAGGGAAACCGAGTCTTAACTGGGCGTCTAGTTGCAAGGTGTAGACCCGAAACCGGGTGATCTAGCCATGGGCAGGTTGAAGGTTGAGTAACATCAACTGGAGGACCGAACCCACTAACGTTGCAAAGTTAGGGGATGACCTGTGGCTGGGGGTGAAAGGCCAATCAAACTCGGAGATAGCTGGTTCTCCCCGAAAGCTATTTAGGTAGCGCCTCGGACGAATACTACTGGGGGTAGAGCACTGTTTGGGCTAGGGGGTCATCCCGACTTACCAACCCCATGCAAACTCCGAATACCAGTAAGTAATATCCGGGAGACACACGGCGGGTGCTAACGTCCGTCGTGAAGAGGGAAACAACCCAGACCGCCGGCTAAGGTCCCAAAGTTCTGGTTAAGTGGGAAACGATGTGGGAAGGCTCAGACAGCTAGGATGTTGGCTTAGAAGCAGCCATCATTTAAAGAAAGCGTAATAGCTCACTAGTCGAGTCGGCCTGCGCGGAAGATGTAACGGGGCTCAAACCAGGCACCGAAGCCGCGGATTCACACTTATGTGTGAGTGGTAGGGGAGCGTTCTGTAAGTCTGCGAAGGTGTATCGAGAGGTATGCTGGAGATATCAGAAGTGCGAATGCTGACGTAAGTAACGATAAAGGGGGTGAAAAGCCTCCTCGCCGGAAGACCAAGGGTTCCTGTCCAACGTTAATCGGGGCAGGGTGAGTCGACCCCTAAGGCGAGGCCGAAAGGCGTAGTCGATGGGAAGCAGGTTAATATTCCTGCACGACTTGTAATTGCGATGGGGGGACGGAGAAGGCTAGGTGGGCCAGGCGACGGTTGTCCTGGTGAAAGTGCGTAGGTGGTGTTT
>NZ_JBFODS010000050.1:0-22671 GCF_040908445.1 Aeromonas sp. R10-2
CGCTGATAGATATCCGCCCCCTCTTGCTCCTGTTTGGCCAGCTTGGCCTGCAGCTTTTCGATGGCCTGCCACTGGCGATGAAAATAGGCAAGGGCTGGACTCTCGTGGCGTGGCTCGGCCGTTTTGCGCTTGGCCGAGGTTTTACTCTTGGTCAGTGACATGAAAACTCCAGATGAAAACGGGATAGTTGGCTACCGTGGCCACGGCAGATTATCAGAGGGAGGTTGTGGCGACTAGCTGGCCCACCCACTTGGTCGCTTCCCCAAAAGGGGGGACAAATAACGCCCCAAACATGGTGAACATCTGCAGCAAGATTGGCAAGGGATCGCAGACGGCTGATGACGCATTGAACCCCCCAGCAAGCCATTCACGCTGCCACCTAGTCGACCAGATGCCCGACCTGAATGTTGAGGATGCTAACCAGCCGGGTGACTTGCTGGTGGGTGAACGGGTACTCCGGTTGCTCCATGACCACCAGCTCACCCAGCGAAACCCCCACCCGCTCAGCCAACTCTGCCTGGCTCAGGCCACGGTAGCAGCGCCAGGCTGCCAGCAATGAAAGACCTTGCACAAATTGCAGCCCTATCACCTCGTTTGGAAAGTAGATCTCCTCATCGCTCATGGGCGTTTCCTTTTGATCGGAGCCTGATGACATCTGGGTGGACGGATCGATCACTTATTCCTCCCAGGGGCCGTACCAGAGGTCGCTCAGCGGGGCGAGGTGGTGCGCAGTGACCCAGGGTTGGATGGCTAGCTGGTAGGCGACCAGCTCACGGTCTGACTCGGTCAGAGAGCCGCCATCATATTGGCAGAGAACCCCTTCTATTTCGTTGCCCGTCACGTCTCCCCCGCCATAGAAGCCCCAGCCTTGTGATTCAACGTAATCGAGCTAGTCATCCAGGGCGTCGTCAAAACTCTTCTGTTGCAGGTTGGCGCTGAAGGGCCGCCAGTTAGCGGCTTGAAAAAGCCAGCTTGATCCCGAGTCCGACAAACAGGGTACCGATGCCCCGGTTGAGCCAGCGACCGAGACGCTGTGACAAGCGTACCTTGTGGCTGGCATAGACGGTGGTAAAGACCAGCAGGTGACACCAGATGATACCGCCCAGATTGAAGATGCAGCCGAGCAGGATAAAGGCGAACGCCTTGTCGGGGGCATCCGGTGTGATGAACTGGGGCACGAAGGCGAGGAAAAAGAGCGCGACTTTGGGGTTGAGCACATTGGTCAGCACACCCTGCCGGTAAATCTGGCTATAGGAGAGGGCGGGCAAGGTGATCCCTCTCTCCATGGAACCCGTTGCTTGCTGGCACAGCAGGGAGAACCCCAGATAGATGAGGTAGATGGCGCCAGCCAGCTTGATAAGGGCAAACAACTCGGCCGAGGCACTGAGCAGGGCCGACAGACCGAGGGCCGCAGCCAGCACATGCACCATGACACCTGTGCCGATGCCCAACGTCGCGACCGAACCGGCACGCCACCCTTGCGAGCCGCTGCGCAGCATAACCAGCAGGGAGTCGGGCCCCGGCATGATATTGAGCAGCAGCCCCGAGACCATAAACAGTGCAAGATCATGAATACCGAACATCACCCCTATCCTCGTAAAGCAAAACCAAACAAAGAGGGCTCCGCAGAGCCCTCTTTCCTTTCACTCTGCGGCAGCTGACACATCATCAGCTGCCCCGCCAGCCATCAGGGCCGCAGTGCCTTGTCCGCCCGGGAGATACCGCAGACGCCGGAGCGCACCACTTCGATGATCTCGTTGGTCTGGGCGGCAGTCTTGATAAAGGCATCCAGCTTCTCGCTGGTGCCCACCAGCTGTACCGTGTACTGCTCGGGGGTGACGTCGACAATCTGGCCACGGAAGATATCCGCCAGCCGTTTCAGCTCGTCACGGGCTCCACCGGCGGCGCGCGCCTTGACCAGCGCGATCTCCCGCTCGATATGCTCCCCTTCGCTCAAGTCGCACACCTTAAGCACATCCACCAGCTTGTGCAGCTGCTTCTGGATCTGTTCCAGTACCCGCTCGTCACCCATGGTGACTATGGTCATGCGTGACAGGGTGGGATCCTCAGTGGGCGCCACCGTCAGGGTCTCGATGTTGTAGCCGCGCTGGGAGAAGAGGCCCACCACGCGGCTCAGGGCGCCGGATTCGTTCTCCAGCAGAACGGAAATTATATGTCTCATCAGGTTCTCTCCGTCTTGCTCAGCCACATCTCATCCATGGCACCAAACTTGATCTGCATCGGATAGACGTGCTCATCAGGGTCGACCGAGATATCCATAAACACCAGCCGATCCTTCATGGCGAAGGCCTTCTCCATGGCGCTCTCCAGCTCCGCCGGATCACTCACCGCGATGCCGACATGGCCATAGGCTTCCGCCAGTTTGACGAAGTCCGGCAGGGACTCCATGTAGGAGTGGCTGTGACGGCCGCCGTAGAACATCTTCTGCCACTGCTTGACCATGCCCAGCGCACGGTTGTTGATGGAGATGATCTTGATGGGCACCCCGTATTGCATGCAGGTCGAGAGCTCCTGAATGTTCATCTGCACCGAGCCATCGCCGGTGACGCAGCAGACCACCGCATCCGGATTGGCAAACTGGGCCCCCATGGCGGCCGGAATGCCGAAGCCCATGGTGCCGAGGCCCCCTGAGTTGATCCACTGGCGCGGTTTGGCAAACGGGTAGTAGAGGGCAGCAAACATCTGGTGCTGGCCCACGTCGGAGGCAACGAACGCCTGACCCTGAGTTACCTTGTAGAGGGTCTCGATAACCTGTTGCGGCTTGATCTGGGTAGCCGACTTTTCGTAGGCCAGACAGTGACGGGAGCGCCACTGGTTGATCTGGCTCCACCAGTCCGCCAGCGCCTCCTTGTCGTTATCGAAGCCACACTCGCGGATCACTTCCAGCATCTGCTCCAGCACGGTTTCCACCGAGCCGACGATGGGCACATGGGCCTGCACCGTTTTGGAGATGGAGGTGGGGTCGATATCGATATGAACAACGGTCGCATTGGGGCAGAACTTGGCCACGTTGTTGGTGACGCGGTCATCGAAGCGGGCACCGACGGCGAAGATGAGATCCGCGTTGTGCATGGTTTTGTTGGCTTCGAAGGTGCCGTGCATCCCCAGCATGCCGATAAATTGCGGATGGACACCGGAGAAGGCCCCCAGCCCCATCAGGGTGGTGGTCACCGGCAGATTCAGCAGCTCCGCCAGCTTGGTCACCAGATGATCCGCATTGGCGTTGATGGCGCCGCCGCCCACGTACATCACCGGGCGCTGGGCATCCACCAGCAGCTTGGCTGCCCGCTTGATCTGCCCTTTATGGCCAGACTTGGTCGGGTTGTAGGAGCGCAGGGAGACCGTCTCGGGATACTGGTAGGGGAATTTTTCTTTCGGGTTCTGCACATCTTTGGGCAGATCCACCACCACCGGCCCCGGGCGGCCGCTGGCGGCAATGTAGTAGGCCTTCTTGATGGCCTCGGGAATATCGCTCGCCTTCTTGCACAGGAAACTGTGCTTCACCACCGGGCGGGAGATACCGATCATGTCGGTCTCCTGGAACGCATCCTCACCGATCATGCTGGTCGGCACCTGGCCGGAGAGGATCACCAGCGGAATGGAATCCATATAGGCGGTGGCAATACCGGTAATGCAGTTGGTCGCTCCCGGGCCTGACGTTACCAGCACTGTCCCCACCTTGCCGGTGGAACGGGCGTAACCGTCAGCCATGTGAACCGCGGCTTGCTCGTGCCGCACCAAGACATGCTCCATCTTGCCGTTTTCGAAGAGAGCGTCATAGATGTCGAGCACTGAGCCACCAGGGTAGCCGAAGACGTGCTCAACTCCCTGATCTTCCAGCGCTCTAACCACCATCTGGGCGCCTGATAACATCTCCATGATAAAGCCCTCCAGGCTTTGCTCCGTTTAGCGAATCCCGCCGACGATGCCGTGCTTCCCGGCACAGCCCGATCCGTTTCTTGTTGTTATCTGAATGCAGATCGGTCCAATTCAGCCCCGTCGACAGTAGAAAAAAAGGATTTTTCCGTCATTCACCCGAAAATAGGGTGAAAAACCAACTTAACCCGCTTCATAACGCTTGTCCACGGCTTTATCTGACCAGAACAGTCATACATTTCAACCGGCTATTAACATTCAATGACTTGCCGCAGCGGCCATGAGACAAAAGGGAAGGAAGTCGGAGAATGGCCAGCGGATCATTCCGCAGAGGGGAAAAACAGCCACAAAAAAGCCCACCGCTCAGCGATGGGCTTGATGCCGAATGATGACTCAGTTCTCCTGATCCGGCTCCGCCAACCAGATCTGCTGATCCGGATCGGTCTCTTCACTGACCGAAATGCTGACACCCATATCGAGCAACTCGTGCAGGGTGAGATTGTCAGCTAGGTTCATGACTTCGCCGTTTTCATTGGTAAAGCGCATTTGCTCCGTCCTCTCCTTGGTGGGATCGCCTTTCAGTCTAGTCAACAACGCTCACTTGCGATAACCAGCAACTGGATAAACAGTCGCCCCCATCCAGCTCGCTCAGGCGATCACTCACCTCCTCCGGAAACAGGGTGCGAGCCCAGAGCCGCCGCGACAGAGAGGCCACGCTCTCGTCAGCGCCCGCCGCCAGCCAGCGGGCCAGCTCCCCCGCCACATCGGGGTAGCAAACCGCCCCTGGCGAGGCGCTGTCGAGCCAGGTACGCACCAGATTGGCATCGAGCACATCCATCAGGGTCGCCAGCCCCATCATCTCGAGGGTCTTGCCGTTGGTCAGCTGCTCGAACTGGCCGCCGAGGGGTTTGACCAGCAGCTTCTTGCCGAGAGTGAGCGCCTCGGAAGCCAGCTCGAAGCCCGCGTTGGAGATGACGCCGCGACAACCGGCCAGCACGGCGATAAACCCGTGTCGCGACGGCGGCTCGAAGCGCAGATTGCGCCATTGGCTCGGGGTGCGAATGGCGGGGTGAAAGCAGACGAAGCGCTGCTGGCCAAAGCGCGACAACAGGGCAGCGATCGCCTCGGTCTGCTCGAACGGCAGATAGACCAAGATCTCGCCATTATCCGGCGCGGCGGCGATGGGGTCGATCACCGGTGGCAGCAAGGGGTGACCAAAGTGAAACCAGTGCAGCCCGAGCGGCTGATCCACAGGAGCAAAGTGGCGCATCAGCTGACGGCTGACCCCATCCTCCCCCCAGCGCGGAATGGGCCAGTTGAAGCTGGCCTGATGGCTGACGGTGAGGCTCGGCTTGCCATAGCGGCGGGCGGCATGGGCGGTCAACGGCTCAAAATCGCTCACCACCAGATCGTATTCGCTGCAATCGAGAGACCGCAGATCCCGCCAGAAGGTGAGCGGCGAGGCGGCTTGCAGGGTGCGCCACGGAGAAACTCGCCCCTCGTGACTGACAAAAGTGAGGCCGGGAAAGGCGCGGTAGGCGCCAAACTCTTCCATATCGAAGTAACGGTCGGCGGGGCGGCCGCTAAAGAGATAATCCACCTCGACCCCTGCCGTGCGCAACGCCCGGGCCAGAGTGCGACTGCGACTGATATGACCGTTGCCGGTGCCTTGCACCCCAAACAGTATCCTCATGAGTGGCTCCAGCCGAGCGCCAGCACGGCGCAACCGCCCCCCAGCAGGGCACCGGCCACCAAATCGCTCAGGTAGTGCACCCCGAGCAGCAACCGGGATGCCCCCACTAACGCCGCCCAGCCAAACAGCAGGGGCGCCCAGAGCGGAAAGCCGGTGGCCAAAATGGTGGCCATCAGAAAAGCGGCGGCGGTGTGGCCGGAAGGGAGGCTGTAGCGATCGGAAGGAGTGATAAAGACCGGCAAGCCGACCGGCCGTTGCCGTTTCAGGCTGTTTTTCAGCAGCAGATAGAGGGGCAGTTCGATGGCGAAGGCAAGTAGCGCCAGTCGCACCAGTTCCAGCTCTGCTTCCCCCTGCCACCAGAGCAGGGCGGCCAGCACGACGTAAAGCGGGCCATCACCGGTACGGGAAATGAGACGACTCACCCTCGCCTGCTGCCGGTTGTAGCCGTGAAGCAGGCAGACCCGGCACACCTGCAGGTCCCATTGCTGGATCTTGTTCATATCCCCTCCTTCCCTGAATTCTGCTTGCAGAGTAAGAAAGCGGGATGACGTTACGTTGAACAAGGGATAACAGATTTATGAAAAAAGGGCCGAATGGCCCTTTTTAATCTCGATGTTGCGGCAAAATCAGTGGCTGCCGCGCAGACCGGTCTCCATCAGACGGCAATTGTGGTCCGCCAGACGGGCCATGAAGTGCTCATCCACTTTCAGGCCAAACACCTGCTCGTAGAGATCTTTCATCACGAACGGCTGCCACATCATGCTGAGGAAGGAGATCTTCAGCATGTCGGGATCCAGGTTGTCACCCAGCTCACCGTTGGACTTCATGGTTTCCAGCAGGGCATCGAACTGCGGCAGCTGGCGTTCCAGCAGGCGGTTCAGCACAAAATCCCGGCCCGGGCTCTTCTCGGTCGACAATGCGCTGGAGATGGCAGAGGTCAGCTCGCTGTTGGGCGCCATCACCTGATAGTAGGTGTTGAGCAGCTCGTTGAGGCTGTGATTGCTGTGTTCATCTTGCCAGGCATGATCGAGGGGCTCGGCGACATCGCCCAGCACCGCTTTGTAAAGACCCTCTTTACTGCCGAAGTAGTAGTGGATCATTGCCAGATTGGAGCCAGCAAGCTCCGCGATTTCGCGTGTAGTCACCTTGCTATAGGGAGTATTGAGAAAACGCTCACGGGCGGCAGCAAGCAACTTGTCACGAATGTCAGAACGTCCGACCGGACGACCAGGTCTACGTTTTTCCATTTAACACCTCAGATAATTCAGCCAATGCTGATAAGCCGATCTGGTTGTGCAGAGAATAAAGCACAGCAGGAATGACCAGATAATCGGTCATGGGCCGAATATGGGACAAGGAAATTTGCAATCCTTTACAATCCGATTAAATACGTCAGCAGATTGCCCCTGACCTTCCGTGTTGACACAGCATAAAAATCTCGATATTGGTAAAAGCGTTATCGACTGGAAGGAATAACAACGTCATGCGTATCGCCACCCCGCTACTACTAATCTCCCTAATCGCGTTAACTCGCGCGGGATCCTTGTAGCCGGGCTAAGGCATAGCCGGAATTTACAAAAACCCGTGCACCCTGCACGGGTTTTTTTATGCCGCCGCAGGATGCACGTTACCGAACTTAGGAAGAGGGAAGTCACATGTCAGATCGGGTCATCATATTCGACACCACCTTGCGTGATGGTGAGCAGGCCCTGGCGGCCAGTTTGACAGTCAAGGAGAAGCTGCAGATCGCCCAGGCACTGGAGCGGCTCGGTGTCGACGTCATGGAGGTGGGCTTCCCGGTCTCTTCTCCCGGCGATTTTCAATCGGTGCAAACCATCGCCCGCCACATCAAGAACAGCCGGGTCTGCGCCCTCGCCCGCGCCCTGCCCAAGGATATCGACGCAGCCGGCGAAGCCTTGCGGATCGCCGAGGCGTTTCGCATCCACACCTTTATCTCCACCTCCTCCATCCATGTGGAGAGCAAGTTGAAAAAGAGCTTCGAAGATGTGCTGGAGATGGGGGTCAGCGCCATCAAGCACGCCTTGCGCTACACCGATGATGTGGAGTTCTCCTGCGAGGATGCGGGCCGCACGCCGATCGATAATCTCTGCCGCATGGTGGAGGCCGCCATCAAGGCGGGGGCCCGCACCATCAATATCCCCGATACCGTGGGCTACACGGTACCGACCGAGTTCTCCGGCATCATCCACACCCTGTTCAACCGGGTACCCAACATCGACAAGGCGATCATCTCGGTCCACTGCCACGACGATCTGGGGCTCTCGGTGGCCAACTCCATCGGCGCGGTGCAGATGGGGGCCCGCCAGATCGAGTGCACCATCAACGGCATCGGCGAACGGGCGGGCAACTGCTCGCTGGAAGAGGTGGCGATGATCCTCAAAACCCGCGCCGACCTGCTCGGGGTGCAAACCAATATCCGCCACAACGAAATTCATCGCACCAGTACGCTGGTCAGCCAGCTCTGCAACATGCCGGTGCAGCCCAACAAGGCGATCGTCGGGGCCAACGCTTTCTCCCATAGCTCCGGCATCCATCAGGATGGGGTGCTCAAGGCGAAAAATACCTACGAAATCATCACTCCCGAGAGCATCGGCCTGACCCAGAACAACCTCAACATGACCTCCCGATCCGGCCGCCACGTCATCAAGCACCGGATGGAGTCCATGGGGTATGCCGAGAGCAGCTACGACCTCGACCACCTCTACGGCAAGTTCCTGACCCTGGCCGACAAGAAGGGGCAGGTATTCGACTACGACCTCGAAGCGCTGGCCTTCTTCAGCCAGATCCACGAAGAGCCGGAGCACTTCAAGCTGGAGTACCTCGGGGTCCAGAGCGGCAGCTCGGTGCTGGCCACCGCCTCGGTCAAATTGAAGGTGGGACAGGATCTGATCTGCGAAGCGGCGACCGGCAATGGCCCGGTGGATGCGGTCTACCAGTGCATCAACCGCATCACCGGCTATGAGATCCGCATCGACAAATATGCCCTCAAGAGCAAGGGAGAAGGGGAAGATGCCCTCGGTCAGGTCGATATCGTCGCCGAGTACAAGGGGCGCAAATTCCACGGCATGGGGCTGGCCACCGACATCATCGAATCCTCGGCCCACGCCCTGCTACATGTAATCAACAGCATCTGGCGCGCCGATCAGGTGGCCGAGCAGATGGAACGCAATAACAGCATCAAATCAGAAACCGTCTGAGCCGAACTGGGTACCAAACAGACGGAATGGAATGACAACATCAGGACGGGGAACGTCTGAACCGGTAACCACGCGCAGCGTCGGGGAAACCGGACAGAGGGATCTCAAAGACAATATCAGGATGGAGAGTGTATGAGCAGTTATCGGATCGCAGTATTGCCGGGTGACGGCATTGGCCCGGAAGTGATGGCCGAAGCCGTCAAGGTGCTGGAGAAGGTGCAGGCCAAATTCGGCCTCGCCTTCGAGTATGATCACCATGACGTGGGCGGCATCGCCATCGACAACCACGGTACCCCGCTGCCGCAAAGCACTATCGCGGCTTGTGAAGCGGCCGATGCCGTGCTGTTTGGCTCGGTCGGTGGCCCGAAATGGGAACATCTGCCGCCCAACGATCAGCCTGAGCGTGGTGCCCTGCTGCCCCTGCGTGCCCACTTCAAACTGTTCTGCAACCTGCGCCCGGCCCGCATCTACACCGGTCTGGAACAGTTCTCCCCGCTGCGTGCCGACATCTCCGATCGCGGCTTCGACATCGCCTGCGTGCGCGAGCTGACCGGCGGCATCTACTTCGGCCAGCCCAAGGGGCGCGAGGGAGAAGGGGCGAACGAGAAGGCGTTCGACACAGAGGTGTACCATCGCTTCGAGATTGAGCGCATCGCCAAGATTGCCTTTGAGTCGGCGCGTGTGCGCCGTGGCAAGGTCACCTCCATCGACAAGGCCAACGTGCTCGCCTCTTCCATTCTGTGGCGCGAGGTGGTGACGCAAGTTGCCAAGGATTATCCCGATGTCGAACTGAACCATATGTATATCGACAACGCCACTATGCAGCTCATCAAGGATCCATCCCAGTTCGATGTGCTGCTCTGCTCCAACCTGTTTGGTGACATCCTCTCCGACGAGTGCGCCATGATCACCGGTTCCATGGGGCTGCTCCCCTCCGCCAGCCTCAACGAATCGGGTTTCGGCCTGTTCGAACCGGCCGGTGGCTCGGCGCCGGACATCGCCGGCAAGGGCATTGCCAACCCCATCGCCCAGATCCTCTCCGCCGCCCTGATGCTGCGTTACAGCTTAGGGATGGAGGCTGCCGCCCAGGCCATTGAGCAGGCCGTGGCCCAGACCCTGGCCGAGGGTTACTTCACCGCCGACCTGCATCAGGCCAGCGCCCGCCATCCGGTGCAGAGCACGTCCGAGATGGGTAGCCAGATCGCCGCCCGGATCTGAGCCGCATAACAGAGAACAAGGAAGAGAGAAGCAATGGCCAAGACCCTCTATCAGAAAGTATTCGACGCCCACGTGGTACGGGAAGTGGAAGGGGAGACCCCCCTCATCTACATCGACCGCCATCTGGTACATGAAGTGACCAGCCCGCAGGCATTTGACGGCCTGCGCGCCATGAACCGCCAGCTGCGCCGCCCAGACCTGACCTGGGCCACCATGGATCACAACGTCTCCACCACCACCAAGGACATCGCCGCCTCCGGCGAGATGGCCCGCATCCAGATGGAGACGTTGGCCGACAACTGCAAGGAGTTCGGGGTTCGCCTCTACGATCTCAACCACAAATATCAGGGGATCGTCCATGTGATGGGCCCCGAGCTCGGCATCACCTTGCCCGGCACAACCATCGTCTGCGGCGACTCCCACACCGCCACCCACGGTGCCTTCGGCTCGCTGGCGTTCGGCATCGGCACTTCCGAAGTGGAACATGTGATGGCCACCCAGACCCTGAAACAGGGCCGCACCAAGACCATGCGCATTTCGGTCAACGGCAAGCTGGCCGAGGGCATCAGTGCCAAGGACGTGGTACTGGCCATTATCGGCAAGGTCGGCCACGCCGGTGGTACCGGCTACGTGGTGGAGTTCGCTGGCGATGCCATTGCGAGCCTCTCCATGGAAGGGCGGATGACGGTCTGCAACATGGCCATCGAGCTGGGCGCCAAGGCGGGCATGATTGCCCCCGACCAGACCACCATCGACTACATCCGTGGCAAGGAGTTCGCCCCCAAAGGCGAGGCGCTGGAGCAGGCCATCGCCTACTGGCAGAGCCTCAAGAGCGATGAAGGTGCCCGTTTCGATGCCGAAGTGGTGCTCGATGCCGCCGATATCGCCCCGCAGGTCACCTGGGGGACCAACCCGGGCCAGGTGATTGCCGTCAACGAGCCTATTCCGGCGCCGGAATCCTTCAGCGATCTGATGGAACAGCAATCCGCCCGCAAGGCACTCGCCTATATGGACTTGCAACCGGGCCAGAAGCTCTCAGACGTTGCCATCGACAAGGTGTTTATCGGGTCGTGCACCAACAGCCGCATCGAGGATCTGCGTGCGGCCGCCGCCATCGCTCGCGGTCGCAAGGTAGCCGCTGGCGTGCAGGCGCTGGTGGTGCCGGGCTCCGAGCAGGTGAAGGCGCAGGCCGAAGCCGAGGGGCTGGACAAGATCTTCATCGAGGCCGGTTTTGAGTGGCGCCTGCCGGGCTGCTCCATGTGTCTGGCGATGAACAACGACCGGCTGCAACCGGGAGAGCGCTGCGCCTCCACCAGCAACCGCAACTTCGAAGGGCGTCAGGGCCGCGCCGGCCGCACCCATCTGGTCAGCCCGGCCATGGCCGCCGCCGCCGCCGTCACCGGCCGCTTCGCCGACATTCGCGCACTGTAAGAGGACATTTCGATGACAGGATTCAAACAGCATAAAGGGATCGTCGTCCCCCTCGACAGCGCCAACGTCGACACCGACGCCATCATTCCCAAACAGTTTTTGCAGAAGGTAAACCGCATCGGTTTTGGCAAGCACCTGTTCCACGACTGGCGCTTTCTGGACGATGCCGGCCAGCAGCCCAACCCCGAGTTCGTACTGAACCAGCCGCAATTTGCCGGTGCCAGCATTCTGCTGGCCCGGGAGAACTTCGGCTGCGGATCGAGTCGCGAGCACGCCCCCTGGGCGCTGGCGGACTACGGCTTCAAGACCATCATTGCCCCGAGCTTTGCCGACATTTTCTACGGCAACGCCATCAACAACGGCATGGTACCGGTACGCCTGAAGGAGGAGGAGGTCGACGCCCTGTTCCAGCTGGTGGCCGCCAAACCGGGCATCGAGATCGAGGTGGATCTGGAAGACAATCAGGTACGTGCAGGTAGCCTCTGCTTCGGTTTCGAGATCGATGAATTCCGCCGTTACTGTCTGCTCAACGGCTTGGATGCCATCGGCCTGACTCTGCAGCACGAGGCCGCCATCAGCGCTTTTGAGGCGAAGCAGCCGAGCTGGATTTAACGCGCCAGTTGCAAAAAAACGAGTAGAATCAACAGGGAGCTTCGGCTCCCTATTTTACTGTCCGCTACGCTTCCCACTTTGGGCCACCGGAACTGGCCCGTGCCACAGGAAAGGATGATGAAGAGACCGACGGCAATTCCTCTGCTCTGTGCCCTGCTGCTTGCCCTGCCTGCGGGGGCCAGCCAAACCAGCTTCAACAACAGCCTCGGCCAGATCAGCGTCGGCTGGCAGGATAGCGAAGGTAAACCCCAACAGCTCACCTACCGGCTCGAACAGAGCAAATTGCCGCCCCTTATCGCCTATCGCCCGGCGAGAATGCAGGAGGAGGTATTGCAAGTGTTGCTGCGGGAGGTGCGCCAGAACTACCCCGAGGTGCAGTTCACCCTCGCCCGTCCCTCGCTGGAGCTGCATCTGAAAAGCCGCAATCAGGACAAGGCGCGCGAGGCGATGGCCTTTCTGCAGTCCAAGCGGAGCAAAGAGGAGCAGGCGTGGCTGACCAAACACTACTTCCAGTACTTCAACACCCCGGACGGGCAGCTGGCGGTGAAGCAGGATCATGTGCGCATCGCGCTGGAGAGTCGCAGCGGGCTGGCTCCGCTGGCGGATCAACTCAAACAGCAGGGCAGTACCGAAACGGAAGCGCGCCAGAAAACCGTGGCCCACATGCTCACCTTTATCCAGAGCATCCCCTATCAGCAGCTCGATAGCCTGAACGGCAGGCAGGGCAAGGGCTTCCTCCCGCCCCGTCAGGTGCTGGAGCAGAACCGGGGTGATTGCGACAGCAAGGTAACCCTGATGGCCGCCATGCTGGCCCAGCTCTTTCCCGAGCTGAAACAGGCCATGGTGTTCGTCCCCGGCCATGCCCTGCTGGCTGTTGACCTACCCGCCAAGCCGGGGGATGTGACCCTCAACTGGCAGGGGCAGAACTACCTGCTGCTCGAACCTACCGGTCCCGCCACCTTGCCTGCGGGCCAAATAGCATCGACCAGCAAAACGCTGGTCGATAGCAAGCAGTTGAGTGTGCAGCCGGTTCAGGAGAAAGGTTAATCCCCTCCCTCTGCCGATGGGGAGAGAGGATTAACCCTGAGGCAGAAACTCTACCGCCAGCAGCAACCCGCTCTCCTCCTCCAGCACCCGGATAATACGGGCATGGGCTTCAAAGGGAGGCAACAGGTTGTTGTTGGTGGCAAGACTGATCCGGATGGGCTGATTGATGTCGAGCTGGTGTTCAGAGACCGCAATCCCCATGCCGTTGGCACTGAGATCCCGGCAGATCCCCTCCAGCACCAGCTGCTGCTGATAGACGGTGACCGGAGCATTGATGACCATGCGCGCAAAGGCACGCCTTTCCTTGGTATTGGTAAGCACGCGAACATCCTCTGTTGGGTGGGCGTCATCTCATGGGTATTGCACAATTGTGCTGGTCTACCCAAAAGAACGTTAATACAATGCGGTTCGTTTCTCAAACGGGGTGCGGTTTACCGCTGAGATTATACCCGTGTACCTGATCCAGATAATGCTGGCGGAGGAATTTGAGGCATGGCGCTCATTTTTTGCGCCCTCACCCGCTGGCACCTCGTTATTAACAAGTAATAGGGAGTGCCACCCATGAAGACCCTGCTGCTGGTCACCACCGGCCTGCTGTCGGCCAATGTGTTCGCCGCCAACACCCTCACAGTCTACACCTACAGCTCCTTCACTGCCGAGTGGGGTCCGGGGCCCAAGATCAAACAGGCCTTCGAGAAAGAGTGCGACTGCACCCTCAATCTGGTTCCCCTCGAAGATGGGGTCGCCATCCTCAACCGGCTGCGGCTGGAGGGCAACCACAGCAAGGCCGATCTGGTGCTGGGGCTTGACGATGCCCTCATCAGCGAAGCCAAACAGAGCGGCCTGTTCGCCCCCCATCCCGCCAAGCTGGATGGCATCAAGGTGCCGGGTGGCTGGCAGGATGACACCTTCGTCCCCTACGACTACGGCTACTTCGCCTTCGTCTATGACAAAGACAAACTCAAGCAGCCGCCCAAGAGCCTGAAAGAGCTGGTAGAGCGCCCCGACCTCAAGGTGATCTATCAGGATCCCCGCACCTCCACCCCGGGGCAGGGGCTGATGCTGTGGATGAAGTCTGTCTACGGCGACAAGGCGCCTGCCGCCTGGGCCGAGCTTGCCAAAAAGACGGTCACCGTCACCAAGGGGTGGTCAGAGGCCTATGGCATGTTCCTCGATGGCGAAGCGGACATGGTGCTCTCCTACACCACCTCTCCGGCCTATCACCTGATTGCCGAGAACAAGCCCCAGTATCAGGCCGCCGCCTTCGAAGAGGGTCACTACCGTCAAGTAGAAGTGGCTGCCAAGCTGAAGAGTGCCAAACAGGAGAAGCTGGCTGACCAGTTCCTGCAATTTATGGTGAGCCCCGCCTTCCAGCAGGAAATCCCGACCGGCAACTGGATGTATCCCGTTATCGACACACCGCTGCCCAAGGGCTTCGAGCAGATGATCACCGTAGCCAAGCCACTCGCCTTCAGCAGCGATGAGGTGGCCGCCAATCGCAAAGGGTGGATCCGCGAGTGGCTGCAAGCCGTCACCCAGTGAGCCGTTATCTGAAACCACAGGCTCGTCCCCTCTGGTGGTTGCCGGGCAGTGCAGCTACCCTGTTGATCCTGCTGTTATCCCTCGGGCCGCTGATGGCCCTGTTGTGGCAGGCCGGTTCACTGGCCCCCCGCACCCTGCTCGCAGATCCTTATCTGCGCCATGTGCTGGGCTTCAGTCTGGGGCAGGCACTGCTCTCCACCCTGCTAAGCCTGGGGCTGGCCATTCCGGTGGCCCGCGCGCTGGCACGGCGCCGTTTTATTGGCCGAACCCTGCTGATCAAGCTATTTGGTCTCTCGCTGGTGCTGCCGGTCATCATCGCCATCTTCGGCATAGTAGCGGTACACGGCAAACAGGGGTGGCTGCCGCAACTGTTGCGCTCACTGGGGCTGGATCCCGGCAACTATCTCTACGGCCTGTTCGGTATCCTGCTGGCCCACGTCTTCTTCAATATGCCGCTGGCGGCCCGCCTGATGCTGCAGAGCATAGAGAGCATCCCCGAATCGAGCTGGCGCCTCGCCAGCCAGCTCGGCATGCGCTCATCCCATATCTTCCGGCTGCTGGAGTGGCCGCTTATTCGCGGCATATTGCCGGGGCTGGCCAGCCTCATCTTTATGCTCTGCTTCACCAGCTTCACCACCGTACTGGCGCTGGGGGGCGGGCCGAAATCGACCACCCTGGAGGTGGCTGTCTATCAGGCGCTGCGCTTTGACTTCGATCTCGCCACCGCGGGCGGATTGGCGCTGGTGCAGCTCATCCTGACCGCCGCCCTGCTCGCCCTGCAGCACAAGCTGCAGAGCCCCCCGGCTAGTCGGGTGACACCCCGTCGCCCCTGCCTGCGGCCGGATCGCCATCAGCCGGGCGCGGCCGTGGTGGATCTCCTCTCGCTCTGTATCGGGCTCACCATCTTTCTGCCACCGCTGCTGGCTATCGTGGTGGCCGGCCTCCACCCCGGCCTGCTGACGGCGCTCACTTCCGCCAAACTGTGGCAGGCGAGCGGCCAGTCGCTGCTGATTGCACTGGCGGCAGGCACGCTGGCGACCCTGCTCGGCAGCGGCCTGCTGCTCACCAGCCGTCACCTCAAGGTACGCACCCGCCAGCGGCGGGCTGCCGCCCTGTGGGAGGCCTGCGGCTTGATAATCCTGATGATGCCGGCTGTGGTGCTCTCCACCGGTCTCTTTATCCTGTTTATGCCCTTTGCCGACGTGTTCGCCCTCGGCCCCTGGCTGGTGGTACTGGTCAACGCCCTGATGGCGCTGCCCTATGTGATGCGCACCCTCTCCGCCCCCATGCAGCTGGTGGTACGCCAATACGACCGGCTGGCAGACAGTTTGGGGGTACGCGGCCTGCATCGCCTGCGGCTGGTGGAGTGGCCACTGCTGCGCCGCCCGCTGGCACTGGCGATGGCGCTGTCGATGATCCTCTCGCTGGGGGATCTCGGCGCCATCGCCATGTTTGGCAGTCAGGAGCTCACCACCCTGCCCTGGCTGCTCTACCAGCAGCTTGGCAGCTATCGATTGACCGAGGCAGCCGCCACCGCTCTGCTGCTGCTTACGCTCTGTTTCTCCCTGTTCTGGCTGGTGGAGCGGGGTCTTGGAGGAAAACATGCTGAACATTGATACGCTGGTGACCAGCTACCCCGACTGGCGCGTCAGCTTCAGCGCGACCCTGCCCAAGGGAGAGATCACCGCACTGATCGGCCCAAGCGGCGCAGGTAAATCGACCCTGCTCGGGATGATCGCCGGATTCGTGCCGGTGGAGTCGGGCCGCCTCAGCTTCGATGGCGAAGATCTGCTGCCACTGGGCCCCGCCGAGCGACCAGTCACCACCCTGTTTCAGGATCACAACCTGTTCCTCCATCTGTCGGTGTTCGACAATATCGCCATCGGCTTACACCCGGGCCTGCTCCTCAGTGCCGCCCAACGGGCACAGGTGATCGATGCAGCCGAGCGGGTTGGTCTTGGCGAGATGCTAAACCGCCTGCCGGAGCAGCTCTCCGGCGGCCAGCAGCAGCGAGTCGGGCTGGCTCGCGCGCTGGTGCGCGGCAAACCGCTACTGCTGCTGGATGAGCCCTTCTCTGCCCTCGATCCCGCACTGCGCCGGGAGATGCTGGCCGAAGTGGCGAGGCTAGCCTGCGAACAGGGCATTACCGTACTGATGGTCTCCCACAATCCGGAAGATGCTCAGCTGATTGCCGATCAGGTGCTCTTTGTCGACGAGGGGCGCATCGCCCTGCAAGGCAAGCCGGATATTCTGCAAAACAGCGACCACCCGGGGCTGCTGCGCTACCTGGGTCAATAGCCCTTGACCCAAGACTGCGCCGGGATCAAAAAGGGAGGCCGATTGGCCTCCCTTTGTATATGGAAATATTCAGTTTAATCAGAGGTTTTCCTCGGCGAACGAAGCCAGTCGGCTGCGCACCACGCCATTGAGGAAAATGTTGGCACTGCCGTCAAAATCCTTGAAACGCTCGACGATGTAGGTGAGACCCGAGGTCACAGGGCTCAGATAGTTGGAGTCGATCTGGGCCAGGTTACCGGAGCAGACGATCTTGGTACCCTCGCCGCAGCGGGTGATGATGGTCTTGATCTGGGACGCGGTCAGGTTCTGGCACTCATCCAGCAGCACGAAGGTGTTCTGGATGCTGCGCCCGCGCATGAAGTTGACCGATTTGAACTGGATGTTGGCCTTTTCCATGATGTAGCTGAGCGAGCCGCTCATGTTCTCGTCCTGCTTGTGCAGCACCTCCAGGGTGTCGGTCACCGCCGCCAGCCAGGGCATCATCTTCTCCTCTTCGGTGCCGGGCAGGAAGCCGATGCTCTCGGCAATTTCCGGGGTATTCCGGGTGACGATCACCTTCTCGTAGATCCCCTTCTCAATCACCAACTCCAGCGCAGCAGCCATGGCCAGCAAGGTCTTGCCGCAACCCGCCGGGCCGGTCAGGATCACCAGATCGATGTGCGGATCGAGCAGTGCATCCAGCGCCATCCCCTGATAGACGTTCTTGGGATGTACCCCCCACGCCTTGCGGGACATCAGCCGCTCGCGGCCCAGATCCTTGATGCGGATCTTGTTGCTATCGTGGCTGAGTACCCGGGCGGCGAAGAAATTCTCTTCATCCACCAGATACTGGTTTACATGAACCCCTTCCAGCAGATTGGCATCGATCACATGGATGGTGTCGCGGCCATGGGTCTCGCTCTCGCACTCGCCAACCCGCTCCCAGAAGCTGCCGGGCACCACCTGAAAGCCTTTGGCCAGCAGGCGGATATCATCGATCAACTGGTCGCTGCGATAATCTTCAACGTGAGCAAGTCCGGCCCCCTTGGCCTTGAGGCGCATGTTGATATCTTTGGTGACCAGCACCACCTGACGCTTCAACTCATGCTTTTGCAGATAGAGGGCCGCGTTGATGATGCGGTTGTCGGCCTCCTTGTCGGTAAACACCTCGGCATCCTGCGGCAGATGGTGATCGCTGAAGATGCAGATATTGCCGCTCGCTTCGCCAGCCAGCGGCACGCCCTGGGTGATCTGATCCGGGGTTGCATCGCGGAACACATCTTCCAGCGCACGAATAGCCACCCGCGCGTCGCGGCTGACATCCTTGTTGCGATCCTTGATGTTATCGAGCTCTTCCAGCACCGTCATGGGGATGAGCACGTCGTGCTCTTTGAAGGAGTAGATAGCGAGGGGTTCGTGAAGCAGAACGTTGGTATCCAGGATAAACAGCTTTCGGTCCGTATTGTCCATAAGCATCCTCCTTGGCACTGAAGGGCCACGTGTGTGAATCTCAGATGTCATTGAAACCACACGGCCGTGACAGTTTTATTACCCTCAACGCTACGCCCGATTTTACTATCGCGCAACAAATCACTTGGCCGCCTGATTTGATTGCGCATAAAAACAGCAATAAAAAGACCGGCACTGTGGCCGGTCTTTTTTCTATCATTCAACTACTTGGGCATGTCTGTCAGCCGCACTTGGAGTCGCCACAGTTGAGGCAGGTCATGCAGCCATCCTTCAGCACCAGCGCCTTGGTGTGGCACTTGTAGCAGAGCGCCGCATTGGCCGGGAAACCACTGCCCGCCTGTTGCTCTTCGGCGTCCTGAGCCGCCTTCAGCTCGGCCTGCTTCTCGGCCAGAAACGCCTGCTGATGCTCGTCCAGCCCGGTTGCCTTGAGCATGCCGATCTCGGTGAGATGGCTCTCGATCACGTTGCCAATTTCGGCGATCAGCGATGGCACATACTTGCCCTTGTTCCAGTAGCCACCTTTGGGATCAAACACCGAGCGCAGCTCCTCCACCAGGAAGGTGACATCCCCACCCTTGCGGAATACCGCCGAGATGATGCGGGTCAGCGCCACGATCCACTGGTAGTGTTCCAGGCTCTTGGAGTTGATGAAAATCTCGAACGGACGGCGAGTTTCGTGAACCGTGCCCTCGTTGAGAATGATGTCGTTGATGGTGATGAACAGTGAGTGCTCGGAGACATGCTCCGGCGTCTTCAGCTTGTAGGTGGTGCCCATCAGTCGCTCCGGGCGCAGCACGGTTTCGTGCATGTGCACCACGTCATCCTGCGCAGAGAGATCTTCTTGTGGCTCATCCTTGGTACGCACCTTGTAGGCGACGATTTTCTTGTCGATCTTCTTGACCATAATGTCGTTCTCAGAATTTACCGTAATAGCCTTCTTTCAAGGCGTCGTAGAGGTTGGCGGCCGTATGCAGCTCGCCATCGTATTCGATCTCTTCGTTCCCCTTGACGGAGATGACGGAGCCATCCTCCAGGGTGAAATCGTACAGGGTGTTCTCCAGATCCTTCTCCTTCACCAGCACGCCCTGGAAGGCCTCCGGATTGAAGCGGAAGGTGGTGCAGCCCTTGAGGCCAGAGTCCGAGGCATACATGTAGATGTCCTTGAACTGCTCGAACGGGAAATCGGTTGGCACGTTGGCAGTCTTGGAGATGGATGAGTCAATCCAGCGCTGGGCCGCCGCCTGAATGTCCACATGCTGCGCCGGGGTGATGTCATCAGCAGTAATGAAGTAGTCCGGCAGACGACTCGCCTCATCATCGGCATAGGGCATGGCGGCCGGATTCACCAGCTCGCGATAGGCCAGCAGCTCGAAGGAGTAGACATCCACGCTCTCCTTGCTCTTCTTGCCCGGCTTGATGACGTTGCGGCTGTAGTGGTGGGCAAAGCTCGGCTCGATGCCGTTGCTGGCGTTGTTGGCCAGTGACAGGGAGATAGTGCCGGTCGGCGCAATACTGCTGTGGTGGGTGAAACGCCCACCCACTTCCGCCAGCTCGGCGACCAACGCAGGATCTACCTCGGCAACCTGCTGCATATAGCGGCTATAACGCGCATGCAGCACCTTGCCCTTCACCTTGTCACCCACCTTGATGCCATCAGCCGCCATTTCCGGGCGCAGACGCAGCATCTTGCCGGTTACTTCGAACTCCTGCTCCATGATGGGGGCAGAGCCCTTCTCCTTGGCTAGACGCAGGGACTCCTGCCAGCCGGTCATCGCCAGCTCCTGGGATACCTGCTCGGTAAAGGCCACGGATGCCGCAGAGCCGTACTTGATCTGCAGCATGGTGAGGGTCGAACCAAGCCCCAGGAAGCCCATGCCATGCCGGCGCTTGGCAGTGATCTCCTCGCGCTGTTTGGCCAGCGGCAGTTGGTTGATCTCCACCACGTTGTCGAGCATGCGAGTAAAGATGGCCACCACCTTGCGAAACGCCTGCCAATCGAACGCCGCGTTTTCAGTAAAAGGGTCGCGCACAAACTTGGTCAGATTGACCGAGCCCAGCAGACAAGCACCGTAGGGCGGCAACGGCTGCTCACCACAGGGGTTGGTCGCGCGGATCTCTTCACAGAACCAGTTGTTGTTCATCTGGTTGACCTTGTCGATCAGGATGAAGCCGGGCTCTGCATAGTCATAGGTGGAGGTCATGATGACATTCCACAGCTTGCGGGCTGGCATGGTCTTGTAGACCTTGCAGGCGACCTGCCCCAGCTCGTTAAAGACAACCCCCTCTTTGTTGGGCCAGTCGGCCCATAGCACCTGAGCAGGATCGTCCAGCGCAATGCCATCCTGCTCTACCTCTTTGGCGGTGTAGGGGAAGATCAGCGACCAGGGAGCATCCTCTTTCACCGCCTTGACGAAATCTTCGGTGATGAGCAGAGAGAGGTTGAACTGGCGCAGACGGCCATCTTCGCGCTTGGCCTGAATAAACTCGATCACATCGGGATGACGGATATCCATGGTGCCCATCTGGGCGCCACGACGGCCACCGGCTGACGAGACGGTGAAACACATCTTGTCATAGATATCCATAAAGGAGAGCGGGCCGGAAGTGTAGGCACCGGCACCGGAGACAAAGGCACTGCGCGGGCGCAGGGTCGAGAAGTCATAGCCGATACCGCACCCGGCTTTCAGGGTCAGACCGGCCTCGTGCACCTTGCCGAGGATATCGTCCATCGAATCTTCGATGGTGCCGGAAACAGTACAGTTGATGGTTGAAGTCGCAGGCTTGTGCTCAAACGCCCCGGCGTTGGAGGTGATGCGGCCCGCCGGAATGGCCCCATTGCGCAGCGCCCACAGGAACGGCTCATACCAGGCCTGCGGTTCCAGCTCCTGCTCTGCCAGCGCACGGGCTACCCGCTGGTAAGTCTCATCGATAGAGCTGTCGATGGGAGTGCCATCCTTGCTCTTGAGGCGATACTTGCTATCCCAGATCTCGAGGGACGTTTCCTGCATGGGGATAAGGCGGGAGCCAAGCTCACTCTCCAGCACCGGGTTCGATTTAGCCATTTTCAATCAACCTTATGTGAATGCATCGACATCATGACAACAGCATAAAACACAACTAATGGTGCCATCTAAAATTAATGGCACAACATATAGTACATCTGATGCCATAAGGGCGCCGATTCTAACCTAAAAAAATGCCCCGGCCAGCAGATTTCTGGGCCAGGGCACTTAACTGATTAATTTGCTGAGAGATTTAACACTCAGAGATAGATCAGGGCTTCTTGACGTAAACGGTCGGTGTTTCACCCGCCATATTCAGATAGAACTCGTAGACGCCATCAGCATCTGGTGAGAACTTCATGTCCTCATACTTGGAGCATGGGTTGACCGGCACCGCCTCACCACCCAACACGGCAACACCATCACTCGGGCTCTTATAGCCAAAGTTGGTACCGCAGCTCCAGCCTGAATCAGCAAACTTGAACTTGTAGGGGGCCCACTCTTTCTTGAGGGTGCCTTTGGCCATATAGAGCTTGTCGGCCACCTTGACTACCTTGCTTTCATCAGTCGCCATCCAGTCGTTCATCTCCCCGCGCAGGTAGATGGACTTGCCACCGAAGTCGCTGTTGTCTGCCCCCGCCTGCTCTGCACCACCATTGGATGCGCAACCGCCTAATACCAGGGTTCCCGCCGCCAGCATCATCGTTACTGTTCTTTTGAACATGGGTCTATTCCTTAAATTATTGTGATTCCTTGGTCCATTCATGTGGACTGAAGAATTAAACCAGAGCAGGCATCACAAGAAAGGTAGAGGCATCACATTCTGTACTTTTTGTATCCAACACATTGAACTGGTGAGCAAATATCGAACAGAAAAAGAGGTCTTTTTAGGGCTTTAGAAGGGTAATCAATGAATGACAAGAAGGGGAAAGTCTAATATCCGGCGACGTGCTGAATTGCAGGCAATAAAAAACCCCGCTCGATGAGCGGGGTTCTTAAATTGGGTGCCTGGCAGTGTCCTACTCTCGCATGGCGAATGCCACACTACCATCGGCGCTACCGCGTTTCACTTCTGAGTTCGGCATGGGTTCAGGTGGTTCCACGGCGCTATGGCCGCCAGGCAAATTCTTCAATCTGAGAAAGCTGATGTAAGTAATTCGTTCGTATTTGCTACAAGCCTTAGAACACTTCTTGGGTGTTGTATGGTTAAGCCTCACGGGTAATTAGTATGGGTTAGCTCAACACGTCGCCGCGCTTACACACC
>NZ_JBFODS010000051.1:0-2600 GCF_040908445.1 Aeromonas sp. R10-2
TATCTGCTCCGGGCTCCACCACCAGGCGAGTGTCAGCTCGACAAACTGGATGACATCGGCAGATAGCCGAGATTTGGCCGCACTGGCCCGTCGGTGGGTGGCGTGCTGATGCGCATTGTCTGGCTGGTAGCCCTGCGGCCCGGCGTTACGACGCAGCTCCCGGTAGAGGGTGGAGCGATGAACGCCAATGGCGCGTGCGGTGGCAAGGATGGACATCCCCTGTGCGCGAAGCACCGATAACTGGTATCGTTGCCCCTCGGTCAACTGCTGATAGCTCATGGTGATACTGCTTTTACTTTGGCGAGCAGAAGGGTACCACCAATCAGCAGTTGGCCACCTCTCGCCATTCATCCATGAGTGTCGCACTTATTATCTGAATTCCCGCTCAGGGGTAACATAGTTAGCAGCATTCGGGTTAGTGGTCTGCAACTGGCCGTTGATAAGGGCATCGAGCAATTGTTCATCAGCTTCTGAAACACCTGGAATGTACTTAACAGGGTCAGGGAAGATATGAGGGTAGGGATAAGGCCAAGCATCGGGAACCATAAAAGCCTGAGCGGCTGATTTAGGGTCTTTGAGCATTTCAGCAGCAAGGGAATCATAAAGAGCATCATCTGGAATAGGTTGAGGAACATTAGGGATTGAAATGGGCGGGTAATTGGGGTCTTTATGCATCTGCAAATATGCAGAACGCTGAACAGTAATACCGTTTGAAAAAGTTAAAGTGTATTCACCCTTATAATAACAAATACCAGTCTGGGTATTTTGACAAGTGACAGATGAATTAGTTTTAAATTTTACTTCATGAGCAGCAGAAGCCGAAAGACAAGCTGAAAGAGTTATAGGAGGTTCAAGAATGATATAAGTAGTAGAACCAATAGAGTCACCAATAAAACAAGTATCAAATACAGAATTAGGATCAAGGTTTAAATCAGAAGAAGTAGAAACCATCTGACCGGTCAATTCATCTATGGCCCAACCAGCAGCAGCCATAGTACCAAACCAAGCTGCATACCATGCATTTTTCTTAACAAGTCCTTTCATGTTAGTTTTTACATGAGACATAAAAGAGGCTTTGGGAACATCAACGTGCTTAATTGCATAAGGAGCATTAGCGGCATAACCCTTAATTGTGGTATTTACACGAATCAAAGACTCGTTGACGATTTTGACAGAGTTAGCCTTGATAACTTCGGCGTTCTGGAAAAAATCGCCTATCTGGAGAGCAGAGGCCGAGAACGTAACGGCGGCGGCTAATAATACGATGTACGGGCGCATATATCCCCCATGAAAAAAGGTTCTTCGCGGGATCTTGGGGAAGTGGAAGTTGACAGACAGGGTGCTGGTAAACTGGCTGTCTCCAAACACACCACCACCATCACCCTGCTGTCGCCGTGCATCATATTGATATTGCCTCCTTCTGGCCAGGTTATACCGTCATCGCCCAAGCGCTTTCTGCCAACCATCACACCCTGTTTACCCTTGAGCCTCGCGCCGACCTGTTGCCCCGTTGTCGCCGATGCCTGCAACCCACGCCATTGATCCACGACCAACGTATCCGCCGGGTGCGTGAGCGAGACCTATTTGACCGACAAGTCTGGTTACAACTGCCTGTTCGCCGCGTCGACTGTCTGCGCTGTGGTCGCGTCAGTGAACATATCGACTGGCTCCCCTCTGGCTCCCGCCTCACCCGGCGCATGCAGTGCTGGATTGAAGCGCTCGTTCAGTACCTCCCCATCCGCCATGTCAGCCAGCTCACCGGGGTCGGTTGGCACACCATCAAGGAGATCGACAAGCGCCGTTTGCAGACCAGTGTGGGCACCATCGAACTTGGGGAGGTGCGGCGGCTGGTGATGGATGAGTTTGCCCTGCACAAGGGACACCGCTATGCCACCGTGATCATGGATGCCGAGCGAATCCGCGTCCTGTGGGTGGGGCACGGCAACAGCCGGGCCGCTATCCGTCCCTTCTTCGAGCAGCTCGGCGAGCGATGCCAGCAGATTGAAGCGGTGGCGATGGACATGAACACGGCGTTCGACCTGGAGGTGAAGCAACACTGCCCGCAGGCGGAGGTGGTCTACGACCTGTTCCACGTGGTGGCTCGCTATGGCCGAGAGGTGGTGGACCGGGTGCGAGTGGAGCAGGCGAATGCACTGAAAAGCGATAAACCGGCGCGAAAAGTGGTCAAAAGTGCGCGTTGGTTGCTGCTACGTAATCGGGCGAAGTTGAGTGAAAAACAGGATGTGAAGTTGCAGGAGCTGTTGGCGGCGAATCAACCGCTGGCGATGGTGTACGTGCTGAAAGAGGGGTTGAAGGGCATCTGGTATGCGCCGAGCGTGTGGGAAGGATGGCGACGATGGCGGAGCTGGATGCGGCAGGTGAAGGAAAGCGGGCTAGCGCCGCTGCAACGATTTGGTCGAAATTTATCGAAATATATGCGGGGGATCCTGGCGAGTGCAAACTACCCGATGCACACGAGTGTGCTGGAAGGGGTGAACAACAAGATCAAAGTGATAAAGCGCATGGCATATGGATTTAGGGACTCAGAATACTTTTTTCTGAAAATCAAGGCGGCCTTCCCCGGAAAGCCGCGATGAACC